>DASVLZ010000406.1:0-3917 GCA_036384615.1 Sediminibacterium sp. | reverse complement strand
CAGCCGGAAGTAAACCTGGGACTGATCCCCGGCTATGGCGGCACCCAGCGGCTGGTACAGCTTGCCGGCAAAGGCCGTGCAATGGAACTGCTGATGAGTGCCGGCATGATAGATGCCGCCACTGCCCTGCAATACGGGCTGGTAAACTATGTAGTAGCACCCGATGAATTATTACCCAAGGCCATTGCCATACTCTCCACCATCAACAGCAAGGCGCCCATTGCCGTTGGCAAATGCATTGAAGCTGCCAATGCCGTATTTGATGAAACCAAAAACGGTTATGCAACAGAAGTAAAAGCCTTCGGCGAATGTTTTGGTACGGATGATATGAAAGAAGGCACTACTGCTTTTCTTGAAAAAAGAAAAGCAGTATTTACCGGCAGGTAAGATTATCTGATCACTTCCCTGATCTCCTCTCCTATAGGATGGTTGGCCGTATAGGTAGTACCCAGCAGTTTGGCAATGGTTTGCGCAAACTGGCGCTGGTAATACATACCTGCTGTTTTCATTTCGCCGCCGGCAGGTGTATTGGGACCGATTACCGCAAACCATATCTGGTTGGCGCCTTCCACGGAAGAGCCGTGGCTTGTCCATCTTTCTTTCTGCTTATCACCGCGGCCATGATCGCAGGTAATGAATAAAGTGGTTTTGTTTTTGTACTGCGGGTCAGACTGCACATAATCCCATACCTGTTTTACATAGGCATCAAACTGGCGGGCGGCATCCAGGTAGGAACGGTACTGGCCGGCATGCGCCCACTCATCTGTTTCGCCGTAAGAGATATAGAACACCCTGGGCTTTTTTGTTTTCAGGTGTTCCATGGCAGCGTAATGGGTAAATACATCCAGGCATTCTTCGTCCCATTCCTTATGCGCATCGGTAAGCATGTTGTTGATCAGTTGCTGGTTGGGAGTAGGATGGTCTCCTCCCGACTTATCAAACGCAGCTATCACAGGTATACCGCTCCTTTCTTCATTCAGTATGCGGTTGAAAGCTTCCCAGGCGCCGTATGCCGCTACCTTGCCTTTATAGGCAGGCTGGTTGTTCAGGAATTCCAGCAGGGTTACATTGGGGTTGGGTTTGTAGTTATTGGAATTAACCGCAGTATCGGCATAGCCGCACATGATCTCGCTGTATCCGGGATAAGAGAACCAGTAAGGATTGGTTACGTTTACAAGGTTGCCATAGGTCCTGTTGCCATAGAGCCGTCCTTTATCTGCCAGCGTGCTCCAGAAAAACGGCATCAGTTTTTTTCTTCTATCCTCAGCATTATCTGCCCAGTAGGTTGAAAAAATATAACTGCTGTCCCCGTGACGGAATCTTTTGTTATTGGCGATATCCTTGTCCATACCCCCGAAAACCTCCTGCCAGCGGAACCCATCGGTAGTGACGATGATCACATTTTCCGTTTTCTGCGAGAAACATGTCAGTGTACTGAACAACAGCAGGGCAAACAATATTTTCTTCATGGCATCAGAATTAGTGCCTAAATATACCAACTCGCTACTGTCCGGGAAAAGTCAGAAACAGTATTTATGAGGATATACTCTGAAGCGGACCGACCGGCTAAGAGAAGAGGGATGGAATACAAACCGGTTGAATTGGCTCATATGAGCCAATTGTGAGCCAATTAATTTTGCTTTAATTAATTGAATATCAATTATATAACGCTCCCAAAAAGTGATCTGGTGCGATTCTGGTGCGTATCTGCTGCGATTTGAGTCTCTCCCTGGATGCTCTTGATAATGGCTTGGGCTATAAAAAAGCGCCGCCCTTTCCGGGCGGCGCTCCATAAAGGCCAATAGCTGTCAGCTCCCCACGTACCGTGGGGACTAATATCCAAACAGTTCTTCCAGCGACAATTTCTTCACTTCCCCGTATTTCTTCATATCATCCATAGTCACTTTCTTTTCAGAAGCCACTACACAGTAGACATAAGGTTTATGCGAAAGTTCCGCATCGTGGAGTTTTTTGATGTCGGTAAAATTCATGGCAGATGCCTGTGTATAAATATCTTTCCTGAGATCATGATCCACTCCCTTGCGTTTGTTGGCGAGGTAGTTGAAGATGATATTGTCTTTGGTGATACGCTCGGTCTCAAAATCCTTCAGCAGGCTTTTCTTTGCATTATCAAAGGTTTTGTCTGCCTCGGGAAGATCGTTCAGCAACTCATTCATCGCAGGAATGGCCTGGTGAAATTTATCTGCCTGGCAGCCCACATAGGCTATAAAGCCGAACTCATCGTCTTTCTTTGCCGGCGTTTGCAATACGGCAAAAGTAGAGTATGCCAGCGCTTTTGATTCGCGGATGGTCTGGAACACTACAGCGCCCATGCTCCCGGCCCCGAAATAGTTGTTGAACAATGATACCGGTGCTTCCTTATTGGGGTCGTACCTGTCCAGGTTCCTCACCCAGTAGATTTCCGACTGTACCATATCGTAATCCGCAAACAGGACTTCGTTACCTGCCTGCCGGGTACGCTCAAATTTGGTAGCAGCGGGGGCAGCCGTCCAGGAAGCAGGCAGCTTATGCAGGGTTTTGACTAAGGCTGTTAATTCCGTCAATGGCTTGGGACCATAATATACTACCCTGTGCTCATAGGATGGAAGTGCATGCAGGATATTCACCAGGTCTTCTGCCTTCAGCGCTTTCAGTTCTTCATTGCTCAGCGTATAGTTGAAGGGGTTCCTGGCTCCATACGTGCCGTATGTTCTTAATGCCGCCATGATGGCGTTCTTGTTCAGTTTGTTGTTGGCGCGTGCGCGTGCCAGCCGGTTCTTCAGCCCTTCCAGCGCAGCTTCATCTGCCTTGCAGTTGCGGAGCAGGTCTTCGAAAAGCGCTACCGCTTTATCAAAGTTCTCCTGCAGGCCACTCACAGCCAGGTTCGTAGTTTCTGTACCTGCAGAAGCATTGAAACTGCATGCCAGGTTATAGAACTGTTTGGTGATATCTTCCGCAGAATATTTATCCGTTCCCAGGAACTGGAGGTACTGCAATGCAAGGCCCAGGTATTTGTTGTTGTACGTACCCATATCATAATTATAATACAGGCGGAACAGGGTATTCTGTTTGTTCTGTACATACAATACATCGGCATTACCGGCCTTTGCTTTCTGGAAGTCTTTTGTATAATCCAGCCATACCGGTTTCAGGGGTGTCAGCGGCATGTCGTTAACAGACTTCAGGAATGGTGATTGTTTGCCGGCATTGGTTTCCACGGGTGTAATGGCAGGCTTATCTACTTTCACCACGTTCTTGTCTTCGCCTTTTCTTTTGTACAGCAGCACGTAGTTATTACCAAAGAACTGGTTGGCAAAATCCACCACTTCTTTTTTGGTGATCTTTCCCATTTCATCCAGTTCTGCCACATCATCATTCCATTTCTCACCTTTGTTCTTGATATAAGTATCGGTGATGGCTTCCACGCGGGTGCCGTTGTCTTCGAGTGCCTGCATTTCAGACAGCTTGTAGTTGGCAACGATGGCTTTGATCAGCGATTCATCAAAGTTGCCGCTTTTCAGGATATCGATCTGGCCCATGACCAGGTCTTTGGCTTCTTCCAGCGTTTGCCCCTGTTTGGGAGATGCATTAATGATGAACACGCCATAATCCTTATACTGTCTTTTTCCCGCCCCGGAGCTCAGCAGTTTCTGTTGTTTGTTCAGGTTCAGGTCAAGCAGGCCGGCTTTGCCGTTGGAAAGTATGCTGGAGACCAGCGTAACCATCAGCGCTTCCTTCGAATTGGCGGGACCTACACGGTAGCACAGCTGCAGCCTTTCAGCGCTGGGCCCTAAAATATCTTTTACAATAGGCGATGTGATCGGTTTCTCCGGTGCAGGATTGTATCCCTGTACAGGTTTCGGCTGCATATAGCTGAATTTGGTATCGATCTTTTTGATCAGCACATCAGGATCAAA
>DASVLZ010000405.1:0-3504 GCA_036384615.1 Sediminibacterium sp. | reverse complement strand
CCGGAACCATTACCTGTGGATATCCCTGCTCCTGAAAAGCCTTACGCTGATCGCCGCTGCCTTCCTGATGAATACATTCCTGTATACGATCAGTTCCTTGCAATCTTCCGTGCCATTGCAAAGTTCTTTCAGGAATTTCTTTTACGAAGTGGAACATGTGGGATTGCTGGCGCAGAAACTATCTTACTGGCTCATTCTTATCCTCGTTACACAACTGATCATAGAGATCAATGAAAAATATTCCCCCGGTGTGTTCATAGATATATTGCTGGGCAAATATGTGGTTCCGAAAACCGAAAACCGTATCGTGGCATTTATCGACCTGAACGATTCCACCGCCATAGCGGAGAAGCTGGGGCACACCCAATATTTCAAATTCATCAGGGAATTTCTTTACCAGGTGTCCAATGCGCTGATCGAATACGGGGGCCGGATATACCAGTATGTGGGTGATGAGATCGTGGTTTCGTGGATGTACAACAAAAAAAATACAAGGCGCTGCCTCAGGGCGATGATCGAAGCCAGGAAGAATATCCAGAAGGAAAGCCTGAAGTTCAAACGTATTTTTGACTGCATCCCTGAATTCAGGGTGGGCATTCATGTAGGTGAAGTGACCGTAGGTGAAATAGGTGTTATCAAAAAAGATATTGCCATGAGTGGCGATACCATGAACACCACGGCACGCATACGCAGCGCCTGTAGCGATATGAACAAGAAATTTATTGTGTCGAAAGATTTTATCGAAAAAAGCGGGCTGGAAGATTTTCAGTCGGAAAGCCTGGGACTTGTGGAGCTGAAAGGAAAAAGAAAAGAGATAGAGCTGTTTCATCTGAAAATATGACTGGCCAACGGCACGAATTTTTTGACTGACGGGATATGCATAAGAAGATCATCATATTATTCGCGGTAGTATTTTCCTGTGCCTGTATCAGCACCTACGGCCAGCAGGTAGATACCCTGGTAAAAAAACTCGACAGCCTCCGGAGCAAAAACGATACTACCAAGCAGATCAATAATACCAACCGTTCTGCTTTTACAGAGGAAACAAAGATCACATTACCGGTCTATTTCATACTGCTGGGCAGTAACATGAAGCAATCGTTTACCAAGCCCTTCCACATGAAAAAAAAGGATTGGGGCAATCTTGCCAAAGCTGCGGGCGTGGGGTTTCTTTTAAGTTTCGCAGATAAACCCATCCAGAGAAATGCACTCGATCTGCGCAACGATAATAAGACTGTGAGAGAGGTAAGTGATTATGTTACCCGTTTCGGCGGGCTGTACGAGGTATACGCGCTGGCCGGCCTTGCGGCCACCGGTTACATCACCAAAAACCTGAAATTACGCACTACTACCCTGCTGGCATCGCAGTCGTACCTCACCGCCGGGGCGGTGCAGCTGGCGGTCAAGTTCCTGGCGGGGAGACAACGGCCTTCATATATAGACAGGAAAACGATGGAGCCGGAGCCTACTTTCCGCGGTCCTTTTTATCAGCCAACAGATGCCAACGGGTATAAGACCAACAGTTCATTTCCATCAGGACATACCACCGGGGCTTTTGCAGCGGCTACTGTGTTCTCATTGGAGTACAAACACAGCACCATCGTGCCGCTGATCAGTTATAGTGTAGCTACGCTGATAGGCCTTAGCCGTATTACCGAAAACAAACACTGGTTTACCGATATCCTCGCCGGCGCTGCACTGGGATACCTCACCGGCCAGCAGGTAGTGAACAATTATCACCGCTATGCGCGCATCAAGAACGGAGAAACCAGCCAGGGAGGGCAAAAGAAAAAACAGCTTTCACTGGTAGTGAGATTGCAGATGGCAGATTGGCAATGGCAGATTGGGAACTGGGGCATATTGTGAGCAATGACAGATGGAGATTGCAGATTGCAGATTGCAGATGGCAAATGGCAGATTACTGCCATCAATAAATAACAATCTGCAATCTGCAATCTGCAATCTGCAATCTGCAATCTGCAATCTGCCATCTGCCATCAAAACGGGTAACCAATGGCGATATTGTACACCATGTTCTTAAACGCATTACCGAAATCCCATTCCTGTCCGCGGGGTTTATAGGGAACACGCAGCGGGAAGCCCAGGTCGAGGCGGATGATGAGGAAATTGAGATCTACCCTGGCACCTAAGCCGGCATCAACAGCCAGGTCGCTGAGAAAGCGGGAACTGAGTTTGCCATCATTACCATAGAGGATCGCATCTTTTGTCCATACATTACCCGCATCAACAAATGTGGCGCCTTTTACCCTGCCGAACAGGGGAAATCTTAATTCGGTATTGAACTCCAGTTTATAATCGCCGCCTACCTGTGGGTAATACAATTGCTGCTCCGGCGTGGTCTTTACCCTTCCCGGCCCCAGCTGCCGCACCTGGAAACCGCGCAGGCTGTTGGCCCCGCCTATGATAAACTGTTTTACAAAAGGCAGGAACAGCGAATTGCCATACGGGAATCCCGCACCAACGATCACACGGTTTACCCAGCGGGTTTCTTTGCCAATGCGTATACTGTAATGCATATCTGCATCCAGCTTCACATACTGCGCATAATAGGCGCCAAGGAATTTACCGGTATAAGGCTGATCGGCCTTGTTCAATGCACCCAGCAGGTTACCCGCAATATCTATATTGCCACGGAAATAAAAATTACGCGGCGCATTGATGTTGCGCGTGGTATAGGTATAATTATAAAATGATCCCATGATCAGCTCGGGAAGGTTGCTGATCTTAAGTCCGGGTACCTGGTTGATCAACGCCTGGTATTCGGGACTGAAAGCACTGGTAATCGTGTGTGTAATGCTTAAGGGAGCAAACAGGTGC
Organism: Sediminibacterium sp.; assembly: GCA_036384615.1. GTDB lineage: Bacteria > Bacteroidota > Bacteroidia > Chitinophagales > Chitinophagaceae > Sediminibacterium. Next base: position 666 of record DASVLZ010000405.1, on the reverse strand, counting down.
TGTTTATTATTCGATTCCCTCCAGGAAAGATCGTACTGGAAACGGAAATAGTTCTTGGTATACAAAGCCTGCCTGCGCATCCATTCATACCCCAGCAGGAAACTCGTTTTGGGCGGAAAAGCAAAACTATCCCGCACTTTAAAAGGTGTTACGAATCTCGGGAATACGAGCGACATCTCCATACCCAGCCTGAAATTATTGTTCTTCCGCAATGAGTCAGTAGAAGCGCTTTCAAATGATCCGTAGGTTTTTACCAGCAGTTGCTCCGCACCTTTAAAGGCATTCCTGTTGCGCCAGGTAACACTTGCCTGGGCACCGGTAAAGGAATTGGTCTTGGTAAATGCGCCTACTTCCGCCTGCAGGGTCTTCTTAGGCAAAGGCGTTAGGTAATAATATACATCCAGCCATCGCGGCAGCAGTGTATCGCCATTTACCTCGTAGCGGTTCTTCACAAACTTGAATACACTGGTATTGATAAACCTGTTCAATGTACGGTTCTGGTGCCTGAGGCTGTACAATGAGCCTGGCTTGTATGTAACCGGCCGCACCAGTGTGGCATCATTCAGATAATGAACCGTATCCCTGATATAGATATCCTTCACCATACGCATGCCGCTTCGTGTGGTATCGGGTGGCGGAAAGATAAGGGAGTAATTCGGGAATAAA
>DASVLZ010000404.1:0-4362 GCA_036384615.1 Sediminibacterium sp. | reverse complement strand
AATACCAATCCCGCCTATGCCACTCCCAATGAAGTGGAAGAAGATGTGATCAAAAAATACAAAGCGCTGCGGCTTTCCGGCGACCAGGTAAAATCACTTACAGAGCGCAGGCAGGCCAACCCCGATGGGGTGATGTCCTGCGCGGTAACGACTATCAGTCCCGATAAAACATTCGATACGCTTACTGCACAAAAAGCCGTGCAGTTATACAAGACCAGGTACCGCAAGGCACTGATCACGAAACTGGACATTAACGGCCGCCAGGCCGATATGTTATTTGATGCCGAGGTATGGAAACAGAAAGAAATGCTTTCGCTCGATGCCATACCGGTCACAGATTTCAACCGCATCCGCAAAACCGTGGATATGTACCGGGCTGCCGACGTAAAAGTAAAAGCCATAGGCCTCACCGACCAGCAACTCCAGGCCGCCGCCGACTTTTTCAGGGAGAATAAGCCGAGGTAGGTCATGGTCCATAGTCCATGGTCCATGGTCCATAGTCCATGGTCCATAGTCCATAGTCCATAGTCGATGATTCATAGTTGATAGTTCATGGATATTTGCTATGAATTATGGATGACTACTAACCATCTACCATTGACTATGGACCATCGACTATGGACCATGGACTATTGACCATCAACCACTTACCCCATCCACAGCCCTTCTCCCCCATTTTCTAACCGGAAATTAATCTGCCTCTTAACCCCTGCTTAAGGCGGGCGTCTAAGTTTGCATTGTGATTTTAGCGCATTCGCATTATCTCTTTGCATTGTAGTACCGGCCACGCCGGTCATCCTATGATAGCTAAAGTTTTCTTATACAGTGTTTAGGAATACACCCGCCGGGAGATTCTTCTCCTGGCTTTTTTTTTCAAAGCCAGCCAACCCATTTTTTTTCAACAAACCCTTCCATGCATGATCAGTGTTATTATACCCGCATTGAACGAAGAAAAAACGGTCGGGCATGTAGTGAGCCAGGCCTTACGCTCAGCCCATGTTACAGAGGTGGTGGTGGTGGATGATAAATCGCTCGACAATACCGTTGGCGTGGCCCGCAGCCATGGCGCCAAAGTGATCACCAGCACCAAGCTGGGCAAAGGCGTATCCATGAAAGACGGTATACAGATAGCCCAGAACGAGTTTGTGGCATTCCTCGATGCAGACATCACCACGTATCCCGATGATGTGGTGGAGCGCCTCACCGGCCCCCTTGTGAGGAATGAAGCCGACTTTGTAAAATCCTATTTTGAAAGGCAGGCCGGCAGGGTAACCGAACTCGTGGCAAAGCCACTGCTATCTATCATGTATCCTGATTTTCCTTCTTTCAGGCAACCGCTCAGCGGTATGATCGCCGGCAGGAAATCGATGTTTGAAAAACTCAGTTTTGAAGAAGGATACGGGGTGGATATCGGTATACTGATAGATATGCACCGTCTGAACGCGAGGATACAGGAAGTGAACCTGGGATGGATAGAAAATGATATGCAGCCGCTGGCAGAACTGGGTAAAATGTCGCGGCAGGTAGCCGGCACCATCATCAAAAAAGCATCCGGGCAATCGCTCAGCAACCTCGAGACCTATGAAAACATCCAGGTGATCCGGGGACAGATGGAATTCGCTATCAGGGAAAGCCTGATGTCGCTGAAAAAACTGGCCATATTTGATATGGATAATACTATTCTCCGGAAAAGCTTTATCAGAACAGCCGCGGAAAAATTCGGGTTTGCGCAACAGCTGAAAAACATAGCAGCGGAAAATCATAATCCCTTTACCCGCACCATACTGATCGCCAAACTGCTGAAAGGAAAAACACTTGGAGAACTCCTGGAAGTGGCAGACAGCATTCCTGTAACCCCTTACCTGCATGAGATCGTTGACATGCTGAAAAGTGAGGGATATATTGTAGGGATCATCAGCGACAGCTACGATTGCATCACCAACCACCTGCGCAACAAATTCGGGTTTGATTTTACCGTATCCAATGAACTTGAATTTTCGAAAAGCATCGCCACCGGCGAAGTAAAAATACCTTCCCTGTTTATTGCTTCCTCCAAAAGCCGCTGTAAGCACGATTATTGCAAGCTCAATGCCATGCTGCGCCTGTGCGAGGAATATGGCGTGGAGAGGAAGAACACCATGATGATCGGCGATGGGGAAAATGATATCTGTTGCATCTGGGAAGCCGGTATTGGCGTATCTTTCTGCTCCACAAACCCGCAGGTGGATGCTTCTGCCGACTTTGTGATCAAGGATGCTGATTTCAGGCTGCTGACCACCATCCTTGTCTGAAAAAACTGAATACCGGACTATGCATATACTGATCGTAGAAGATGAAAAGAAGATAGCAGACTCGCTGCAGAAAGGTCTTGAAGAACTGGGTTACCAAGTGAGCATTGCCTATGACGGCAAGATCGGAGAGAAACTTTTTTTCCAGCAAAGACCCGACCTGGCAATACTCGATATTAACCTGCCCGGCATCAACGGCCTGGAACTGTGCAGCCGCATACGGCAGCAGAACAAACAGGTGCCGATCCTCATGCTCACCACATTCGGCTCGGTGGCTGATAAGGTGGAGGGCTTTGATGCAGGAGCGGATGATTATATGGTTAAGCCCTTCTCCTTTGCGGAGCTGGTGGTGCGCATACGCGCATTGCTGAAGAGGAGCAGCCACGAAACCCAGCCCATGGGCAACCTGCTGCGTTTTGCAGACCTGGAGATGAACCTCGATACCAAGCAGGTAACCCGCTCCGGCAAACCCATATCGCTCACCGCAAAAGAATTCCTGCTGCTGGAATACCTGCTGCGTAACAAAAAGAAAGTGGTGAGCAGGGCAGATATAGGCGAGCATGTCTGGAATATCGATTTCGACACCAATACCAATACCATCGAGGTATATATCAACTATCTCCGGAAAAAAATTGACAAGGACAATCCCGTCAAGCTCATACACACCCAGGTAGGTTTTGGTTATATCTTAAAAGAAGGATGAGGGTACGCTACATCATAACCACGGCATTTACCCTGCTTACCATGACGGTGCTGGCGGCATTATGCGCCATGATCTATTATATAACTGCAGAACAGCATGCGCGGGATTTCAGGCTGCGTATGCGCAACCGCGCACTTACTGCGGGCACCCTGCTTACACATATGCCTGAGAATGGCAACGAGATGCTTTCCACCCTCGACAGCAATACGCTCGTGTATGAGAACACCAACGTTTACAACAGCAAGGACGAATGCATTTATGAATTTGACCGTAACAAAGGCGACAGGTTATTCGTGGAAGCCAAGATGCTTAACGATGCACGGCTGCAGGAAGAAGTACGTGTAACGAGGGATGAAAAACATATTGTTGCACTGTATTACCCGCAGGCGATAGAACCCCTTGTGATCGTGGCTGCTGCCAGGGATGTGATCGGCAGCAAGAACCTGCACGACCTGCAGCAGACCATGCTAATCGCTTTTATAGCAGGTACCATGCTGGCCATTGTAACAGGCTGGCTATTCAGCAGGCAGTTGCTGAAGCCGCTCTCGAGGATCGCTGAAAAAGTGAACAGCATTTCCGCAAACAATATAGAAGCCCGTTTGCCCGTACCTTCTATCAACGATGAATGGAAAAGGCTGGCAGATACTTTCAACAACCTGCTGGAACGTTTACAGGAATCATTTGAACTACAGGGCCGCTTTATCTCGAATGCTTCGCATGAGCTGTCTACACCGCTCACCGCCGTAAGCAACCAGATAGATGTGATACTGCAGAAAGAAAGAAGCAACAGTGAATACCTCGCAGTGCTGGAATCTATCCGCGCCGATGTGCAGCATATGACCGATCTTACCCAGCACCTGCTTACCCTGGCGCGCACTTCGCGCGGCGGTGCGGTGCAGACCAATCCCGTGCGTGTGGATGAGATCATCATGGAACTTCCTTCCCTGCTCAAAAAGATATCGTCACAGTATACCGCCATCGTGCATTTTGATGAGCTGCCGGATGATGAGAACCTGAGCACGGTGCAGGGCAACTATGAACTGCTGCTTTCTGCGTTCCGGAATATCGCGGAAAACGGCTGCAAATATTCCCCGGACCATACGGTGCAGATATCATTGTCGTTTGTAGGCAACCGGATCATCGTGCTTTTCACGAACCATTTTGAAAATTTCAATCCCTCGGAGATCAATTCCATTTTCCAGCCTTTCCAGAGGGGCAGCAATGCCGGCGGGGAGCCGGGTTACGGCCTGGGGCTTTCGCTCACGAGGCGTATTATACTGTTGCATAAGGGTGAGATCACGGCAGAAATACCGCAGGCAGGCACCATCCTGATCTCTGTGGTGCTGGCTTCTTCATTTTAATGGCTTTCTA
>DASVLZ010000403.1:0-9190 GCA_036384615.1 Sediminibacterium sp. | reverse complement strand
TAACAACGCCACTACCAGGGAAATACGTTATCTCGCCAAAGCCTTTAAGCAAACAGGCAACCGGAATTACCTGGCCGCTGCGGAAAAAGGTGTGCGCTACCTGCTCAAGGCGCAGAATGCTGCGGGCGGATGGCCGCAATATTACCCGGACGCTTCCCTGTACAGAAGCCAGATCACTTTTAACGATAACGCCATGATCAATGCCATGGAAGTGCTGGCAGATGTGGTGGAAGCGGAAAAAGATCTGGAAGTAACAGACCGTTCACTGGTACCTGCCTGCAGCGCAGCTATAGAGCGGGGCATTGCCTGTATATTGGATACACAGCTCAGGGAGAACGGTGTACTTACTGCCTGGTGCGCACAATACAATGCAAAAACATTGCAGCCCGAAATGGCGCGCAAATTTGAACCCGTATCCATCAGCGGTGGCGAATCCGTGAATATAGTACGCTTTCTCATGCGGGTAAAACAACCCTCGCAGCGTATGATAGATGCAGTAACAGCAGCTGTTGCATGGCTGGACAAAGTAAAGGTACCCGGTTACCGGTATGTGACTGTGCCCGCTCCGCAACTGCCAAAGAAAACAGACAGGGTGCTGGTGGCAGCTCCCGGAAACACGGTGTGGGCAAGGTTTTATGAGATAGGTACAGACAAACCCATCTTCAGCGGGCGCGACAGCCGGATACATTATAACGTGGCGGAAATAGAATATGAACGGCGCACCGGTTATGCCTGGTATGGCACATGGCCGGAGAAGCTGATCAGTACGGAATTTCCCGCCTGGATGAAAAAAAATATAAGAGCAGCAAAGAACTCAATGTGAGCATGCAATTGTCAGGAAACATATTACTGGAACTGGCGGCAGGTATTGCGCCGGATGAGCAGCTATTGCAGCTGCCTGAAAAAGTATTACAGTTTGGAACGGGCGTGCTGCTGCGCGGGCTGCCCGATTATTGCATTGATGCAGCCAACAGGAAGGGGATCTTCAACGGCCGCATCGTAGTAGTAAAATCAACAGCAGGCGGTACGGATGCTTTCAGAAAACAGGATGGCATGTATACCTTGCTTGAGAGAGGTATACAGGATGGAAAGCCCGTGGAGAATATAATGATCAATACCTCCATCAGCCGTGTATTGTCGGCCGCTGATGAATGGGAAGAGATACTGGCCTGTGCAGCCAACCCGGCCATGCAGCTGGTTATCTCTAACACAACAGAAATAGGTATTGTGCTGGTGGAACCCGATGCTGTTAATCCCGTGCCGGTTTCTTATCCCGGCAGGCTGCTGGCCTTTCTTGAAGAGCGCTACCGTATATTCAGAGGCAGTTATGATGCAGGCATGGTCATCGTTCCCGCGGAACTGATCGTGGATAATGGCACACAACTGAAACATATTGTCACCACCCTGGCAAAACTGAAAGGACATGGTGCTGCCTTCATGAACTGGCTGCATGAAGCCAATGATTTCTGTAATTCACTCGTGGATTGCATTGTCCCCGGCAAACTGCCTGCGGCGGAACACGCTGCTATGGAACGCAGGCTGGGCTACCAGGATGAACTGATGATCATGTCGGAGCCTTACCGTTTATGGGCCATAGAAACCTCGCGCGAGCGTACCAGGCAGATACTTTCTTTCAGCGAAGTGAACAGTGGTGTAGTCATCACACCCGATATCAGCAAATTCAGGGAACTGAAACTCCGGCTGCTGAACGGCACACATACATTTGCCTGCGCACTGGCCCTGTTATCAGGTTTTACCACGGTGAAGGAAGCCATGAATGATGAAAATTTCTCCCGCTTTGTTTCCGCACTCATGCTGCAGGAGATAGCTCCGCTGGTAAGCAGTGAAGAAAGTATTACAGCCGAAGAAACCTATCTCTTTTCGCAGCAGGTACTGGACCGTTTCCGCAACCCGTATATAGAACATCCGTGGATCAGCATCAGTGTACAGTATACTTCCAAAATGTTTATGCGTTGCATACCGCTGATCAGCAAACATTACAGCACCAGCTCCGAAGCGCCTGTGTGGATGTCGCTGGGGTTTGCTGCCTACCTGTTGTTCACAAAACCCTCAGGCATACCGGGCAAACAGTATTATACCGAGGCAGCAGGAAAGACCTATCCTGTTCAGGACGATATGGCCGGTATACTCTATGAACACTGGCATTCGGAACCGGATATGGAAAAAGCCCTCAGGGCTATTGTATCGGATACCCGGCTGTACGGGCAGGACCTCACAAAATATCCGCATTTCACGGAAGCGGTACAGGTGTATCTTGCAGCATTGATGCAGCAGGGTGCGGAAAAGACCCTGCCATCCGGGATCTTAAAACAAATGACAGCATGAGCAAACAGAAAGTGATACAGGTGCATCCGAAAGACAATGTACTGGTGGCATTAACGAACCTTTCGAAGGGAGAAACCATTTCTTTCCAGGGAAAAGAATACCTGTTGCAGGAAAATATCGGCGCTAAACATAAATTCTTTATGCAGGATATGGCGCCGGGAGATGAAATGATCATGTATGGTGTGCTGGTAGGAAAAGCCCAGTGCGCTATACCGGCAGGCAGCCGGATGTCTACCGAAAACACCAGGCATGCCACAGATCCTTTTGAATACAGGCCCTCTCATTATACCTGGCACGCACCCGATGTGGCGCGGTTCAGGAACAGGACCTTCAACGGCTATCACCGCAGCGATGGCAGGGTAGGCACCGCCAATTACTGGCTGTTCATACCTACTGTTTTCTGCGAGAACCGCAACCTGGATGTAATACGCGAAGCATTGCACAGCGAACTGGGCTATGCGGTAACAGATAAATACAAACAGAAAGCACATCTTCTGCTGGAGTTGTATAAACAGGGCGCAGACATAGCAAATGCCGACCTCAGCATCAGGGAATCCAATGTGGCTACCAACCGCATCTTTAAAAATGTGGATGGCATTAAATTCCTGAACCACCAGGGAGGCTGCGGAGGTACGAGGCAGGATGCAGCTGTATTGAGCAGGTTGCTGGCCGCTTATGCAGACCATCCCAATGTGGCGGGAGTAACCATATTAAGCCTGGGCTGCCAGCACCTGCAGACACAGGAACTGCTGGATGATATCAAAAAACACAATCCCGCTTTTGATAAACCTCTCTATATTTTTGAACAGCAGCAATCACAGGGCGAAGAGCAGCTGATCACTGAAGCCATACGGAAAACATTTGCAGGACTGATAGAGATCAACCGCCTTGAGAGAAAACCGGCGCCGCTCAGCAAGCTGTGCATAGGCGTGAAATGCGGGGGAAGCGATGGCTTCAGCGGCATCTCTGCCAACCCGGCCGTAGGATATTGCTCGGACCTGGTAGTGGCATTGGGCGGAAAAATATTATTGGCCGAATTCCCCGAGCTATGCGGGGCCGAACAACAGCTGATCGACAGGACCGTTGATGAAACCGCGGCAAAAAAATTCATACACCTCATGCGAAGCTATAACCAGGCGGCGCATAATGTGGGTTCAGGGTTTGATATGAACCCATCGCCGGGCAATATCCGCGATGGGCTGATCACGGATGCCATCAAAAGCAATGGCGCCGCCAAAAAAGGAGGCACTTCTCCGGTGGTGGATGTACTCGATTACACCGAGCCCGCTACCAAACCAGGGTTAAGCCTGGTGTGCACACCAGGTAATGATGTGGAAGCTACTACAGGTAAAGCGGCCAGCGGCGCTACCCTTATCCTGTTTACCACCGGCCTCGGCACGCCTACAGGCAACCCTGTATGCCCTACGATCAAAGTAGCCACCAATACATCGCTCGCATTGCGTATGCCGGATATCATCGATATCAATACGGGAGGGATCATAGACGGCGAAAAAACCATTGAACAAACGGGAGAGGAAATACTGGAATACTGTATCAAAGCCGCCAGCGGCGAAGTAATTCCCAAAGCGGTACTGCTGAACCAGGATGATTTTATTCCGTGGAAAAGAGGAGTGAGCCTGTAAAGTCATAACCGACATGAAAAAGTTTTTAGACGAGCATTTCTTATTGACCAATACAACAGCACAGAAGCTGTACCATGCGTATGCGAAGGAGATGCCGGTCATTGATTACCATTGCCATCTTTCTCCGGAGCTGATCGCGAAAGACCATTGCTTCCGCAACCTTACCGAAGTGTGGTTATACGGAGATCATTACAAATGGCGCGCCATGCGCACCAATGGTGTGGATGAGAGCTATTGTACGGGCGACAGGAGCGACAGGGATAAATTTAACCAGTGGGCGGCCACAGTACCCTACACACTCCGTAACCCATTATACCACTGGACACATTTGGAACTGCAGCGGTATTTTGGCGTAACCGAAATACTCAACAGCGAATCGGCATCACGTATATATGATACCTGCACGGAATTACTGCAAACGAAAGAATACTCGGTAAAGAACCTCCTGCGCAAAATGAATGTGGCGCTGGTATGTACCACGGATGATCCTGTGGATTCGCTGGAGCACCATATCCGTTTAAAAAATGATGGCTTTGAAATACCGGTACTGCCGGCATTCCGTCCCGATAATGCCATGAACGTAAGCGATGCCGCTACCTTTCATGCATATCTGAAAAAGCTGGAAGCAGTGAGCGGTATCACGGTTTCATCCTTTGATGATTTCCTGTACGCATTGCAGAGCAGGCATGATTTCTTTGCATCAGTAGGCTGCCGTGTATCAGACCATGGACTCGAAGAGATCTATGCAGAAGATTTTACTGGCTCCGAGATCGATGCCATCTTCAACAAGATACATTCCGGTAAACAACTGAACGATACCGAGCAGCGCAAGTTCAAATCAGCCATGCTCATTCATTTTGCAGAGTGGGACTGGGAAAAGGGTTGGGTACAACAATTCCATCTCGGCGCATTGCGCAACAACAATGCAAGGATGATGCAGCAGCTGGGACCCGATACCGGCTGGGATTCCATCGGTGATTTTTCACAGGCAAAAGCATTGGCTGTGTTCCTCAATAAACTGGACAGCGATAACAAACTCGCCAAAACCATACTCTACAACCTGAACCCTGCCGACAATGAACTGATGGCTACCATGATCGGCAACTTCAATGATGGCTCCGCGGCAGGCAAGATACAGTTCGGCTCTGCATGGTGGTTCCTCGATCAGAAGGATGGGATGGTTAAACAGATCAATGCACTGTCCAATATGGGACTGCTCAGCCGTTTTGTGGGAATGCTTACAGACTCCAGGAGCTTTCTCTCTTATCCCCGGCATGAATATTTCAGGCGGATACTCTGTAACCTCTTCGGGGAAGAGATCGAAAACGGCGAGCTTCCGGATGATATTGAGTGGATAGGGAAAGTGATACAGGATATCTGTTACCGCAATGCCAGGGATTATTTCGGATGGCAATCCATACTGGACGGATCACACTGATGATTTCATGCAATCGTTTTCGTAACTAATCCGCCTGTATCCCTGGGAAAATGCCAGTTTTGCAGGCCGGGGAAAGGCCTTTTCCCGGACACGTAAAGAAAAATAATCAGTTAATTTTGCTTATGTCATTCAGAGAACAACTGGAAACTATTTTTGTGCAGGAAAATGAGATCCCTGCCCAGTATGCATTGCTGGAAGAAATACACCAGCGCGAATACCTTTGTAATGGTGAGATGAAGTCCTGGAACGGACCGGTTCACGAAGTATATTCACCCGTTTGCATCAGGACTGCAGACGGCCTGAAGCGAAAACCCATCGGAACATATCCTGTATGTACAGAAAAGGAGGCATTTGAAGCCCTGGACGCGGCAGTAGCTGCATACGATAACGGCAGGGGGCAATGGCCTACCATGAACATTTCTGACCGTATTGCATGCGTGCAGAAATTCATCGGCAAAATGCATGAGCAGAAAGATATCGTGGTAAAGCTGATCATGTGGGAGATAGGTAAATCCTATTCCGATTCCGTAAAGGAATTCGACCGTACGGTGGAATATATTTATGCCACTATTGATGCGCTGAAAGATATAGACCGCGATTCTTCCAGGTTCTCTATAGAACAGGGTATTGCGGCGCAGATACGCCGCTCCCCGCTGGGCGTAGTGCTCTGTATGGGGCCATTCAACTACCCGCTCAATGAAACCTTTACTACCCTGATCCCCGCGATTATCATGGGCAACACACTCCTGTTCAAACCTCCCAAACACGGTACCCTGCTGCATTACCCGCTGCTGAAAGCATTCAGGGACTGTTTCCCGAAAGGAGTGGTGAATACCATTTACGGGCGCGGACATACCATAGTGCCGGGACTGATGCAGTCCGGTAAAGTGGATGTGCTCACCCTGATCGGCTCTAGCAAGGTGGCGAATGAACTGAAGAAACTGCATCCGAAAGTGAACAGGCTCCGCGCCATACTCGGGCTCGATGCCAAGAATGCGGCTATCATCACCCAACACGCAGATATCAAGCTTGCTGTACAGGAAACCGTATTGGGCAGCCTGTCGTTTAACGGGCAACGTTGTACGGCGCTCAAGATCGTGTTTGTACACGAAAGCATTGCCGGCGAATTTGTACAGCAGCTTTCAGAAGCAGTAAACAAACTCAAATACGGTATGCCCTGGGAACAGGGTGTTGCCCTTACACCACTGCCCGAACCCGGCAAGCCTGCTTACTTAAAAGAATGTATGGATGACGCCATCAGGAACGGCGCAAAGATCATAAACGAAAACGGCGGTACTACGGTGGAATCCTTTGTATACCCCGCTGTGTTATATCCTGTAAACAGGAATATGAAACTCTACCGCGAAGAACAATTCGGTCCGCTGATCCCCGTGGTTCCTTTCGAGAACCTGGAAGAGACCATTGAATACCTGATCGAATCAACACATGGCCAGCAGGTAAGTATTTTCAGTAACGATGACAAAGAAATTGCTTCCCTGATAGATCCCTGCGTAAACCAGGTGAGCCGTGTAAACATCAACTGCCAGTGCCAGCGCGGTCCGGATGTGTTCCCCTTCACGGGAAGGAAAGACAGCGCCGAAGGCACCTTATCGGTAGTGGATGCATTGCGGTCTTTCTCTATCCGTTCACTGGTAGCGGCAAAACTTACAGAGGCCAATAAGCAGCTCATCAACGAGATCGTAAGCGAGCATGAATCCAATTTCCTGAGTACAAAATTCATATTCTGATTTATGGCAGCATCATTTGACCTTACCGGGAAAACAGCGCTTGTAACCGGTTGCAACAAAGGCATCGGCAAAGCAATGGCATTGGGACTTGCGGAAGCGGGTGCTGATATCATTGGCGTATCTGCTACGCTGGCCCTCTCGGGAAGCGAAATAGAAAAAGAAGTAACAGCCCTCGGCCGTTCTTTCAAAGCGTATACCGCAGACCTGTCGAAGAGAGAATCGGTGCATGCTTTCCTGGAAAAAGTAACGGCGGAGAACCCGGTGATAGATATACTCGTGAACAATGCAGGCACCATCATGCGCAAGCCCGCGGCAGAACATCCTGATGAATACTGGGATACCGTGCTGGCCATTAACCTGGATGCACCGTTTATCATAGCCCGCGAAATAGGCAGGCGCATGATCGAAAGAGGATCGGGCAAGATCATTTTCACCTGCTCGCTGCTCAGTTTCCAGGGCGGCATTACGGTGCCGGGGTATGCTGCCAGCAAAGGGGCATTGAGCAGCCTGGTAAAAGCGCTGGCCAATGAATGGGCATCAAAAGGCGTGAATGTGAACGGCATAGCGCCGGGTTATATTGCTACCGATAATACAGAAGCCCTGCGCAACGACCCCGACAGGAGCACCTCCATTCTTTCACGCATACCTGCAGGAAGATGGGGTACCCCCGAAGATTTCAAAGGCCCCACCGTATTTTTGGCCTCCGAAGCCGCCAGCTACGTAAACGGGACCATACTGGTGGTGGATGGCGGATGGATGGGAAGATAAATTCGTCGATAGTCCGTGGACCATTGACTATGGACCATGGACTCATAAAAACACAAACATGGAAGTACGTTTTCAATCAAGCCCCAAAGAAGTAAAGGGAATGTGTACAGAGGAACTGCGTGCCAGTTTTCTGGTGCAGAATCTGGTGAAGAGTGATGTCCTGAAACTCGTGTACTCGCATTATGACCGTGTGATCATAGGCGGGGTAAAACCGGTTTCACAAAAACTGGAGTTACCCAATGAGGCTGAGCTGCGCGCCGATTATTTTTTGATGAGGCGCGAACTCGGTATCATCAATGTAGGTGGCGAAGGCATTGTGGAAGCGGATGGCGTAAGCTATGAACTGAATAAGCTCGATGCATTATATCTTGGCAAAGGCACGCAGAAAGTATCTTTTGCCAGCAAGTCGAAAGACCATCCCGCTGATTTCTTTCTTCTCTCAGCGCCTGCACACCATACCTATCCCAACCGCAAAATGACCAAAGAAGAAGCATCACCGGTTGCCATGGGTGAAGTAAAAACATCCAACAAACGCACGATCTATAAATATATTCATGCTGATGGCATCCAGAGCTGCCAGCTGGTAATGGGCCTTACGGTACTCGAAGAAGGCAGTGTATGGAATTCCGTACCGCCGCACACGCACACGCGCAGGATGGAAGTATATTTTTATTTTGATGTGCCCGAGCAGCAGCGCATCTTTCACCTCATGGGCGAGCCGCAGGAAACCCGCCATATCGTAATGGCCAACCACGAAGCCGTGATCTCACCGCCCTGGTCCGTACACTGTGGACCCGGCACCGCTAACTACGGTTTTATCTGGGCAATGGCGGGGGAGAACTATACGTTTACCGATATGGATCCCGTGGCGATAACGGAAATGAAATGAAAGTAAGTGAGAAGTGAAAGGTCAAAAGTGAAGGACACCCATTTTCACTTTTGACCTTTCACCTTTCACTTCTTATACCTTTACTTTAATCACCAGTTTCTTGATCATTCCTTCACCTATCATCGGGGCGTGTACGTCTTCGGGGTAGAAGATGGCGAACTGGTTATCCGTCATCCCGAAAAACATATCGGGCGCATCATTGTAGAACAGAACATCTTTTTCAGGATTATATTCTCCTTTGGGTGAAGTGCAGGTACTGCGCGGTTTCCACCCGATCGTTTCTTTGCCGCGGATGCATACCTGTATATCGATATGCGCATTATGGCATTCAAACTTGGCAGTGGAAGCTTCGGCTGTA
>DASVLZ010000402.1:0-3949 GCA_036384615.1 Sediminibacterium sp. | reverse complement strand
AACAAATGCCTTCCTGATCTTTTGCATAAGCCTGTTTGTGATGGCTTGTGGTAATGAATCATCTACCGTAACAGATGTGTATCGTGATACTTCCAAAATATATGGCGTGAGGGGGAATGATACCATACGCCAGTACACGCTTACCAATGCAAATGGTATGCAGGTGAAGATCATCAATTATGGAGGCACCATTACCAACCTGCTGGTGCCCGACAGGCAGAAGCAGATGGGAGATGTGGTATTGGGATATGATTCCCTGGGCGGTTATCTGCAGAAAGCCAATCCCTACTTTGGTTGCCTTGTAGGCCGCTATGCCAACCGTATTGCGCAGGGCAGTTTTACACTCGATGGCACCACGTATACACTGGCAAAGAATGATGGCAACAACTCATTGCATGGCGGACTGAAAGGTTTTGATAAAGTGATCTGGCAGGCAGACCAGTATACAGACAGCACTCTGCAACTGGCATATGTGAGCAAGGATGGACAGGAAGGATATCCCGGTACGCTTACTATTGTAGTGCTGTACACGGTAACAGCTGATAACGGGCTGAAGATATCTTATTCCGCCACCACAGAAAAAGCAACACCGGTAAACCTGACCAACCATGCTTATTTCAATCTTTCCGCAGGCAAAGACAGCACCATACTGAATCATGAACTCATGATCCATGCAGCCCAGTATACCGAGGTAAACAATGAACTGATCCCTACAGGGAAACTGCCCGATGTAAAAGGTACACCGATGGACTTCACAAAAGCCAAACGCATAGGCCAGGACATCGATTCAGTAAAAGGAGGCTATGATCATAACTGGGTGCTTACCCGCACGGCGGAGGAAGGATTGCAGAAAGCAGCGGAACTATATGATCCCACCAGCGGAAGGTTCATGGAAGTATTTACCACGCAGCCCGGCCTACAGTTCTACACAGGCAATTTCCTGGATGGCACTTTGCATGGCAAGAGCGGCAGAACTATTGTAAAGCATGGTGCACTATGCCTGGAAACACAACATTTCCCTGATGGCCCCAACCAGCCGTCCTTCCCCAATACCATACTGCGACCGGGCGAAACATACCAGCAGACTACCGTATATAAATTCTCAGTGAAATAATTATCAGCCATGAGAAGATCATTAGTGATACCAGGCCTGTTTTGCTGCACGCTGGCCGTTGCGCAGAAAAAAGATTATCCTGTACAGGATATCCCGTTTACACAGGTACAACTGGATGATGGTTTCTGGCTGCCACGCATTGAAACCAACCGCACGGTAACCATACCCGCTTCTTTTTCCAGGTGCGAAAGCACAGGAAGGGTGAAGAACTTTATCATGGCGGCACAGAAAAAAGGAAAATTCTGCACCCGCTATCCTTTTGATGATACCGATATCTACAAGACCATTGAAGGCGCATCCTTCTCCCTGGCCGTACACCCCGATGTCAAACTGAACGCTTATCTCGATTCCCTGATCACCATCATCGGCAATGCACAGGAGCCGGACGGATACCTGTACACTGCAAGAACCATCAACCCCGATTCTGTAGGATCATGGGTAGGAAGGAACAGGTGGGAAAAAGAGAGGGAACTGAGCCATGAACTATACAATGCAGGCCACCTGTACGAAGCCGCCGCTGCCCACTATCAGGCTACCCATAAAAAGAACCTGCTTAACATAGCGCTGAAGAATGCAGACCTCGTATGTTCTGTATTCGGCCCCGGTAAAAGAATGGTGGCACCGGGCCATGAGATCATTGAAATGGGTCTTGTAAAACTATACCGCATCACAGGTAAGCCCGAATACCTCTCCACCGCAAAATTTTTCATAGAAGCCCGCGGCCATTATAAGGGCTATGATCCCAAAAGCAATGATTCCTGGAAAAACGGCTCTTACTGGCAGGATGATAAACGCGTGGTGCTGCAGGATGAAGCAGAAGGCCATGCGGTAAGGGCTGGCTACCTGTATGCTGCAGTAGCAGATGTGGCAGCGCTTACCGGCGATGACAGCCTGCTGAATGCGATAGACAGGATATGGAACAATATGGTGAGCAAAAAAATGTATGTGCAGGGAGGAGTAGGCGCCATAGGGGACGGCGAGCGTTATGGAAAAAATTACGAGCTGCCCAATGCCACTGCCTACAATGAAACCTGTGCTTCTGTAGCAAATGTATACTGGAACTACCGCATGTTCCTGTTGCATGGCAATTCAAAATACATTGATGTACTGGAACGCACATTATACAATGGCCTGATATCAGGTATAGGGCTCGATGGCAAATCTTTTTTCTATACCAATGCCATGCAGATCGTAAACAATTTTAAACACAGCGATATTGAACTGTCGCGTTCAGGATGGTTCGAGTGCTCCTGCTGCCCCACCAATCTCTGCCGGTTCATACCATCGGTGCCGGGGTATATGTATGCCAGGAAGAACGACCGCCTGTTTGTGAACCTCTTCATCAGCAGCACGGCAAAGATGGAGATGAACCATGTGCCTGTGGAACTGGTACAGCAGAATAATTATCCATGGGAGGGAAGCCTGCTCTTTACGGTGCGTCCTGAAAAAGCCACGGCTTTTCAACTGGCCATACGCATACCCGGCTGGGCACGCAATGAGGCAGTGCCTTCAGACCTGTACAGTTTTACCGGCAGCGATGCAAAAAAGATCACGATCATGGTAAACGGCCAGCCGGCTGAATATACCATGCAGGATGGTTATGCCGTAATTAACCGCACCTGGAAAAAAGAGGATAAGGTATCGCTTACCCTTCCCATGCAGGTGCAGCGCATTACGGCTAATGAGAAATTATCGGATGATATCGGTAAAACAGCTTTGCAGCGTGGCCCGCTGGTATACTGTGCTGAATGGACGGATAACAATGGCAAAGCCAGCAACCTGATACTTCCTGCCGGAACAGGGTTTTCAACAGAATACAGGAAAGACATGCTCAATGGTATCACAGTCATTAAAGCAGAGGTGCCGGCAGTGCAGGTAACAAACAATAGGGTGGAAACAAAAACACAATCCTTCACCGCCATACCCTACTACAGCTGGGCCAACCGCGGCAAAGGAGAAATGATGATATGGTTTCCCCAACAGGTCAAAAGCATCGAATTACTCACACATTAATGCCGATTTCCCAATTTCCCAATTTCAAAATTCCTCACCTCAATGGATCTCAAATCAAAACAAGTATGGTTCATCACCGGCAGCCAGCACCTGTACGGTCCTGAAACATTGCAACAGGTGGCGCATCATGCACGCACCATCGCCATATCAATGGATCAAAGCCCGCTGATACCCGTAACAGTGATTCATAAACCTGTTGTAACCACGCCGGAAGAAATATATGCGGTTTGCCAGGAAGCCAATGCATCTGCCGGATGCATTGGCGTGATCGCATGGATGCATACTTTTTCTCCTGCAAAAATGTGGATCGGCGGACTGAAAATATTGCACAAGCCCATGCTGCATTTTCATACACAGTTCAACCGCGATATTCCCTGGGCTACTATCGATATGGATTTTATGAACCTGAACCAGTCGGCACATGGCGATCGTGAATTTGGGTTTATCATGACACGCATGCGGCTGAACCGGAAAGTGGTGGCCGGGCATTGGGAGGATACTGAATCGCTCGAAAAGATCAATACCTGGATGCGGGCGGCGGCAGGATGGCATGACTGGCAGTCTGCCAGGTTTGTTCGCTTCGGGGATAACATGCGGTATGTTGCCGTAACGGAAGGCGATAAAGTAGAAGCCGAAATCAAATTCGGGTATAGTGTGAACACACATGGTATCGGCGACCTGGCAAAAGTGATCGCAGCAGCAGCAGATGAAGAAGTAGACCGGTTAACGGAAGAATATGCAGACAGTTACGTGCTCGATGCATCGCTGATGAAAGGAGGCGAACAACATGCTTCTCTCCGCGAAGCAGCAAGGATTGAAATA
>DASVLZ010000401.1:0-5517 GCA_036384615.1 Sediminibacterium sp. | reverse complement strand
CATCAGACTTATATCCCGAAACAGGTGTGCGGCTGTATAATGACCAGCGGTTCCTGTCGAACCAGCTACGGTACTGCCTGGCGAGCAATGTATACAGGATGGCTTTCTGCACAGACACCTTCTCCTGCTGTATCTCATTCCGGAGCGAGGTAATGGCTACGGAAGGATCCTCGGTATTAATGCGCTCTTCCAGGCTGAAGCGGTACAGCAAAGCCTTTACTGCCTGCGCAGGCTGGCGGCGCTGGTTGGCTTTGCGGTATACCTGGTTTACTTTGTCGAGTGCAGAACGTGTAAGGTCCTGTTTCAGGATCATTGAATCGATCACCGTCCATTCTTTCGAAAAGGAAGTATCCTGTCCATATCCTATACCCGCCATCAATAACACTATTGCCATACAAAAGAAACGTACGCTCATTCCGTGAATTTTCATGTAAGATAGTTTGTTATAGGGGGATGTTATAGTTGAGGGGATTACATAAAAAATCGTACCCAAAGATGGGGGATTGCAAATTGCAGATGGCAAATTGCAGATTGAATGAGAGGGCATTACCTTCTTTTCAATCTGCAATTTGCCATCTGCAATTTGCAATCCCTTAATATGAAAAATGGTGGTTATTTCTTCAGCGCTTCGGCCATCGTCTTACCTATATCGGCGGGACTGGCTACAACGGCGATACCGCATTCGCTCATGATCTTCATTTTGGCGGCAGCTGTATCATCTGCTCCGCCGATGATGGCGCCTGCATGTCCCATACGGCGTCCGGGAGGAGCGGTTTGTCCGGCAATAAAGCCTACCACAGGTTTTGTTTTATTATCTTTGATCCATCTTGCTGCATCAGCTTCCATGCTTCCACCGATCTCACCGATCATGATGATGCCATCTGTTTCAGGATCATTCATCAGCAACTGTACGGCTTCCACCGTAGGTGTGCCAATGATAGGATCACCGCCAATACCTATGGCAGTACTGATGCCGAGCCCGGCTTTCACTACCTGGTCGGCAGCTTCATAAGTGAGGGTACCGCTTTTGGATACGATGCCGATACGACCTTTCCTGAAGATGAATCCCGGCATGATGCCCACTTTCGCTTCGTCTGCAGTGATCACACCCGGGCAGTTGGGCCCGATGAGGCGTGTGTTTTTGCCCAGCATAAAGTTTTTCACCCTCACCATATCCTGTACCGGTATGCCTTCTGTAATACATACTACCAGTTTGATGCCTGCATCTGTGGCTTCCATGATCGCATCCGCTGCAAATGCCGGCGGTACAAAAATGATGCTCACATCTGCTCCTGTAGCTTTTACCGCATCAGCCACTGTATTAAAAACAGGCCTGTCGAGGTGCGTGGTTCCGCCTTTGTTCGGGGTAACGCCGCCCACCACGTTGGTGCCGTATTCAATCATCTGTGTTGCGTGAAAAGTGCCTTCGGTACCGGTAAAGCCCTGTACTATGATCTTCGACTGTTTATTCACTAAAACTGCCATAGCAAATGTTTCGGTTGTTTGAAATTGCCGCAAAAATAGGTTAAAACCGTGAAGCAAACCGGAATAACAGCAAACTTTACTGTTCCCGGGTATAGATACCACTTTTGCCGGGGAAAAACTGCGAGTACTCAAAGCTGAGGCTGGTTGTATACCCATGCCACCTGGCCGGAGAACCCGCATCGCCCCTGGTCATGTACACGCAGCTGATCAGGCAGGTGCCCGGGTGCCTGGTAAGCGTTACCCAGCCTCTTCTGCTGGTGCGGGCGCTGTCTGTGAGCAAACGGTTGCCCGCATCCCGGTATTGCATCTTTACCAGTACATCGCCCACAGGCACATTGCTGAAAAATACCTGGAACCGCAGCCGCACAGGCTTTGTCCTGTCTGTACCCAACGGAACGGTATACGGGTTTTCTTGGGGAACAATGTCCAGCGGCAACGCACTGGGATGTATGCACGCATCTGTGATCCTGGTGCCTACCTGTAAAATGGTTTTTGTATTGTATTGAAGGAATGCCGTTGTACCCTGCCGCGTTTCATGATCCTCTGCACGGTAGGCCAGCACATGCTCCAGCCCATTAGCCTGCAGATAGGCGTTGAAAGAGTCTGCGGTATACGTGACCATCGGAACTGAACTGTTGCATACCAGCATATGTGTACCCTCATCTCCCAGCGGTAACCTGAATGAATCCGCACCGGATCCGTTCATCAATGGAGCAATATTCACAATATTTCCGGAGGGAAGATGGTGATAGAGATATTGAACAGATGGGATCTTGCCGTTTCGCTTTTCTGCTGCCAGGTCAGTACCCGCCCATAACCGTATATTGGCTACTTCCCTGATGGTAAAGAAAAATTTCTGCGGCGCCATCCAGAATGTATGCGCCATGGCAAGCACTGAAATGCCCGCGATGCATGAAAGCAGCAACAGCTTTTTCATGCCTTAAGTTAGGAAGATTTTCCCAACTGCTGTGAGTGCCGGCAGTTGCAGAAGATCATCCGGAGAATAGCCTGGAGCCTGGATAAACAGACCCCAGGCTATTTCTTAGAGTTTATAGAATGCTTTTGAATCCCTGCTGCCCCGCGCAGATACTTTCAGGAAATAAGGTCCCCTGTACAGGTTGGCAACAGCTACTTCAATGATATTGTTTCCCTGCGCAAGTATTTTCTTCTGCGTCAGCTTAACTGTTCCGTAAATATCGATCACCGTTATTTCCGTTTCTGTATTCGCGTTCCTGCTCCATACCGTAGCCAGCATGCGCGTAGTGACCGGGTTGGGATTGAGCGAAATGATCTTTATAAAATTCACAGCCGACTGGTTCAGCACCGTTGTATCCTGAACGCTTACTTGTTTACATGTTTCGGCCACACAGCCTTTGGCGGTCTTTACAGTAAGACATGCGGTATAGATACCCAGGAAGGGGTATTCCTTCACCGGCGCAATGGTATTGCCTTCCAGTACGGAGCCATCGCCGAATTTCCATCTCCGCTGCACAATGCTGTCGCCCGCAGCAGTATAGCTCACCTGGCTGCTGAACTGGACTTTTTTAGGACTGATGCGTACCGCAGTGAACTGCGCTTCTGCTTTGCAATTGGCAGGCGGCGGAACATTTACTGTGCTGTCTTTTACAACCACCTGCATGCAATAGGATTGTTCACATCCTTTTTTGGTTTTGATGAGTACGCATACATTGTATATACCTGTATCCTTATACTCTTTCAGCGGGCTGATCTCATGGCCATCCATTCCTGTGCCATCACCAAATGTCCACTTGCGGGAAATGATGCTGTCGCCCGGCGCAGTGCTCATACTGCTGCTGAAACGGAATTTCCTTGTACTGATCTTTTCACTGATCACCGCCTTGGCCTGCAGGGTGCACGCATTGCTTTTGGGAGGGATGACTACTATTACCGTGGTCTGGCTCTCACATCCTTTTTTGGTCCCGATCACAAGATGCACGGCATAACTGCCCGGTATGGTATAGCGAATGAATGTGTCTGTAACATTACCCTGCAGAACAAAGCTGCCCGCGGTATTGCTGCTGTCTGTATACGACCATATACGGCTGATGATGCTGTCGCCGGCTGGTGCATAAGATCCGGCGCTGTTGAAGTATACGATGGAATCTTTGTATGTATAGGTAAATACTGCTTTGCAGGAAGCCGGTGGCGGAGGTACAGTATCACGGATCACCACTGTGGTGCAGTAATTGCTTTCGCAGCCTTTGCGTGTTTGTATGGTTAAGCATACATTGTATACGCCCGGCTTTGTATAGTTGTGTGTAGGATCCACCCTGTTGCCGGTCATCGGCTGTGTTGAATCGCCGAAACGCCATGTGCGGCTGATGATGCTATCACCCGGAGGGGCAGCAGATGCCTGGCTCATGAACTTGATGCCATTGGCAGTGAGTGAATCACGGAAGTAAGCCTTGCATGCAGGCGCAGGCACGGCATTGCATATCTTAAAATTAACTTCTATCGTTCCCGAGCCGTTGCTGATGCCCGCATCACGCAGTATCCTTTCGCCCCTGCAGTTCTCCACCGCTATGAATATTTTGCGGAACGGGCTGCTGCAGCTGAGGGTATCCGTATAATAACCATTGGGATTCGTCAGCACCGAATGCGCTGCCAGGCAACCGGCGGCACTGTCGTTACTGTAGATCATCACGGTCTTTCCGGAGAGTGCATGACCGGAGGAGTCTGTTACATATCCTTTGACCACTACCTTGTAAGTGAATGCTTTGGCAGCAAACACGGAAAGGAAAAGTAAGGGAAGCAGGAGTAGATATTTTTTCATATGCCGAGGTTTTCCGGACAGTTAGATACCGGCGTTGTTGCGGGTGCAGCCTATAAGTGCAAA
The DNA here is from genome assembly GCA_036384615.1 of Sediminibacterium sp. Lineage (GTDB taxonomy): Bacteria > Bacteroidota > Bacteroidia > Chitinophagales > Chitinophagaceae > Sediminibacterium. The sequence goes on along the minus strand of DASVLZ010000401.1, from coordinate 1,175 downwards.
TTTTTTGGGAGGGAGGGGCTGCCGCCATTTCAGGATACTTTCCCTACTTTTGCGCCTGTCGTAAAAACGATTCATTAAAAACACAACAATGGCAACAACATCAGACATCAGCCGCGGTATGATCCTCAAACTGGATGGCAGCCTCTATTCAGTGGTGGAATTCGGTGAGAACAAGACCGCCCGCGCAGCCGCCAAAGTATGGGCAAAACTGAAGGGGGTGGATAATAACCGCTCCATTGAGAAGACCTGGAACAGCGGAGAGAATATTCATCCCGTACGCGTGGAGAAGAAAGCATTCCAGTTCTTATATAAAGACGATACAGGATATAACCTGATGAATAACGAAACATTCGAACAGATAGCCCTGCCCGAGGAGATGATCGATGCCCCGCAGTTCCTGAAAGACGGGTCCGAGGTATTCGTATTCATTAACACGGAAACCGAACAACCCATCGGCGCAGAGCTTCCTGAAAAGATCGTGGTGAAAATTACTTACTGCGAGCCGGGACTGAGAGGCGATACCGCCACCCGCGCCCTGAAAGCCGCCACTGTTGAAACCGGCGCCACCGTTATGGTTCCCCTTTTCGTGGAAGACGGCGAAACCATCCGCGTAAATACCAAGACAGGGGATTATGTGGAAAGGGTGAAGGAATAGAGGCGATGGCAGATTGCAGATTGCAGATTGCAGATTGCAGATGGAATATGATGGATAGAGAAGATACGTAGAATTTCGTAATAAAAGCAGCCATAAGCTGCTTTTATTATGCGGGTATGGGTAGGTTTTCTTTAAAATGCCCTCTTTCATTATCCTCAATCTGCCATCTGCCATCTGCCATCTGCAATTTTTCAATCTGCCCTCATTTTCCTCGTTTTTAGCAAAAAAAGGCTATTTTGCCCCCCTAATTGACCTAAAATCCCTGTTTTTACCCTCAAAACTTGCCAAATTATGGACCTGAAGCAAATACACGAACTGATCAAAATCGTCAATAAAAGCAATATTGGCGAGATCAGTATCGAGGATAAGGATGGTAAGGTTACCATCAAACAGAAAGAAGAACCGGCGGTAACGGTAGCGGCTCCCGTACCCCAGGTATATACTACAACCGCTCCGGCTCCCCAGCCGGTGGCTGCAGCCCCCGCCGCGGCAGCACCCAAAACGGAAGCTGCGGCACCCA
>DASVLZ010000400.1:0-4030 GCA_036384615.1 Sediminibacterium sp. | reverse complement strand
TTTCCCAGTCCCACTCCTGCGCCAAGTTCATATCCCACTCCGTTGTTGGATACATTCTTGAAATCGCCTATGGGGTTGGCATAGGTTACATTACCAAAAGCCAGCACTTTGGGTAATTGTGCCGTTACGCGGGGAATGATTAAGTTTGCGGCGCAGAGGATTAGGAAAATTTGCACTATTTTTCGCATACGATCTGTTTAGGTATTTTTAAGCAACAAAAATCATGCTATCAAAGAAAACACAATATGCCTTTAAAGCGCTTACCTTTATGGCCGAGCGGAAAAAAGACGGTCCTGTATTGATAGCAGAGATAGCAAAAAGAAAAAAGATCCCCCTCAAATTTCTGGAAAATATCCTGCTGGAACTGAAAAAAGCCGGCCTTCTCGACAGTAAAAAAGGCAAGGGGGGCGGTTATTTTTTTAAAATGGAGCCCAAAGACATCAGGCTGGCACAGGTTATGCGGCTGATTGACGGACCCATTGCCCTGCTGCCCTGTGTAAGCCTCAATTTCTATGAACGATGTGTGGACTGCGATGAAAAGAAATGCGGTTTAAAAAGGGTAATGATCCAGGTAAGGGACAATACATTGACGATCCTCGAAAACAAAACTGTTGCGGACCTCACCATCAAATAAATAAAACAACGCACACTGTCTATGAAAAAAATCCTGCTGGCGGCATTACTGCTGCCCATGTTTGCAAGCGCACAAAGCCTGGTTGGCGGCAAGAACATCGTAAGATGGAATCTTAGCTCACTCGCCCTCAGGAACTATCATTTTACTTATGAAAGAAGCATCACCAAAAGATTCTCGCTTTCGCTGAGTTACCGTACCATGCCCAAAGGCTCCGTGCCTTTCCAGAGCCAGCTGGAAAAAGCCATTGAAAGCGATGAGATCAACTTCGGCAATTTCCAGATGGGAAATACCGCCTGGACAGCAGCCGGCCGCCTATACCTGGGCCTGGGCAGGATGAAAGGTTTCTATCTTGAACCCTATCTCCGTTTCGCCAATTTTGATCTTACAGCTCCTGTGAAATACACTGCCAGCGGCGTTACCAAAGAAGCCAACTTCATTGGTAAAGTAAAATCTACCAGCCCCGGCCTGATGATCGGCTGGCAGTTCCAGCTGGCCACCAAGTTGGTGCTCGATCTGCAGATACTCGGCGGGCACTATGGCCATAGCAATGGCGATCTTAACTTTGCTTCCACCACACCGCTCACCACCCAGGAGCAGGATGCCCTGCGCCAGAGCCTGGCCGATGTGAAAGCCGATCCGTTCAAATTCACCTATTCCGTAAATGCCGCAGGCGCCCAGATCAAAACAGATGGTCCATGGGCAGGTATCAGGGGAGCGAATATTGGAATAGGGTTCAGGTTTTAATTGAGAATGCATCATTACACAGTATCTCATACGCCGGCAATATCTTATCGGCTTAATAACGGAAAGAGGTTGTATCGTTTGATACAACCTCTTTCTGTTATTACAATGGTGCATTTTCGATTACTAACTATCCTTCAGGTTCTTCAACATATCTACCGTCATTCCTGCAAGGGTATACTCGGGCTTCCATCCCCAGTCCTTGGAGGCTACGCTGTCATCAATGCTCTGGGGCCAGCTGTCGGCGATGGCCTGGCGGTAATCGGGCTGGTATTGCATGGTAAAGCCGGGAACATGTTTGGCGATCTCGGCGCCGATCTCTTTGGGAGAAAAGCTCATGCCTGATATATTGTATGATGTACGTATGGATATTTTTTCCACGGGTGCATCCATCAGCTCAAGTGTGGCACGGATGGCATCGGGCATATACATCATGGGCAGGTAAGTATTCTCGCCGAGAAAACAGGTATATTTTTGATCTTCGAGCGCACGGTGGTATATCTCCACTGCATAATCGGTAGTGCCGCCGCCCGGCTCCGACTTATAACTGATAAGGCCGGGATAGCGCAGGCTCCGCACATCCACACCATACCGCTGGTGGTAATAGTTGCACCAGAACTCTCCCGCATACTTGCTGATGCCATACACGGTGGAAGGTTCTATGATGGTCTGCTGCGGGCAGTTCTGTTTGGGTGATGTGGGCCCGAATACGGCGATGCTGCTGGGCCAGTATACTTTATGCAGTTTTTCTTCGCGGGCAATATCCAGCACATTCAGCAGGCCCTGCATATTGAGGTGCCAGGCCAGGTTGGGATTTTTTTCGCCGGTGGCGGAAAGGATGGCCGCCAGCAGGTATATCTGTGTAATGTTCTGGCGGATCACCTGCACATGCAGCATCTCCTTGTTCATCACATCGAGGCTCACATAAGGGCCTGTATCGCGCAATAAGGGGTTCTGCTCGCGCAGGTCGGAGGCGATCACGTTGGCATTGCCGTATTGCCTGCGCAAGGCCATGGTAAGTTCCACCCCTATCTGGCCCGAGGCGCCGATCACAAGTATCTTGTCTTTGACAGCAGACATAGTCAATCGTTTTGTGGAGCAAAGGAAAGCAATAAGTGGGGGATTGCAAATTGCAGATGGCAGAAGTCAGACAACGATCCGAATCCAAAATCTGCAATTTGCCATCTGCCATCTGCAATTCCATTAATTTCACCTGCAAAACCAGTCCTCATGATCCCTGATTATCTCAGCAACCTGTTCAAAAGCCAGTCATATGATCCCGATCATTTCTTTCTCATTGCCGGCCCCTGCGTGGTGGAGAGCGAGGAACTGGTGATGGAAGTTGCCGGCAAGGTATCTGCTATCTGCCGCAGGCTGGCCATACCTTATGTGTTTAAAGCCAGCTACCGCAAAGCCAACCGTACCAGCGCAGGCTCATTCACTGGCATTGGTGATGATAACGGCCTTGGCCTGATACGCAAAGTGGGCGATACTTTTCACCTGCCCACCACTTCCGATATACATGCACATGAAGAAGCGGCGATGGCCGCGCCCTATATAGATATACTGCAGATACCCGCTTTCCTGTGCCGGCAGACCGACCTGCTGGTAGCCGCTGCGGAAACAGGAAAAGTGGTGAACGTAAAAAAAGGACAGTTCCTCAGCGGGCCATCCATGAAATTCGCTGTTGATAAGATACGCAAGGCGGGCAATGACCAGGTAATGCTCACGGAAAGAGGCACCACTTTCGGCTACCAGGACCTGGTAGTGGATTACCGCAATATTCCCTGGATGCAGGAACATGGTACGCCGGTGATCATGGATTGTACGCATTCGCTGCAGCAGCCCAACCAGACTTCCGGCGTTACCGGCGGCAACCCGCAGCTGATCGGCACCATTGCCAAAGCAGCCATCGCCGCAGGCGCAGACGGATTATTCATAGAAACCCATCCCAACCCATCCATCGCCAAAAGCGACGGCGCCAATATGCTGAAGCTCGATCTGCTGGAGGGATTATTGGAGAAGCTGGTGAGGTTGAGGAAAGCCTGAAAATTGCAGATGGCAGAAGTCAGACAACGATCCGAATCCAAAATCTGCAATTTGCCATCTGCCATCTGCAATTTACCAATTCCTCACCGGGTTCCTCTTCCCCGTAAGGATATAATTCTTGAGATTGATCCAGAATGCCAGGATCATATAAATGACCACGGGGGAGCCCATGGTGAGAAAAGAAACATAGATGAACCACATGCGGATACGTGAAGAAGCGATACCCAGCTTTTCTCCAATGGCAGCACATACGCCAAAGGCACGAAGCTCGAGAAATTCCCTGATCTTTTGCATATAACTCGTTTGTCTGGTCCGGAGCGTTTGCACTGCTAAATTATGGAAATCATCGTATACAGATGTGAAAACAGTGCCCGGTTTTTCGTAAATTCGCAGCATTCTGCCACCCTCCGGATGACATGAAAACAGGGCAGGACGCAATCCCACCCTTCAGAAGAAAATCCCAAACAACAAACTATTTACGACTATGGCCTTCGACATTGAAATGATCAAGAAAGTGTACGCCGAAATGCCGGCAAAGGTGGATGCCGCCCGCAAAGTGCTCGGCAGACCCCTGACACTGAGCGAAAAGATCCTGTTTGCCCATCT
>DASVLZ010000399.1:0-6007 GCA_036384615.1 Sediminibacterium sp. | reverse complement strand
AGAATGGTGTAATACTGAAAGGCGATATTGCCATAGGCGTATACCGGTATGGTGCGGATGCCTGGCAGGCGCCGGAGCTGTACCATATAGATTGCCAGGCCGGGGCGCCTCCGGATGCATTTGCGGTTACGGGACAGAACTGGGGATTTCCTACCTATAACTGGGAGAGAATGCGCGAAGACGGTTTTGCCTGGTGGAAACAACGCTTCATGCAGATGAGGGATTATTTTGATGCTTTTCGCATAGATCATATACTTGGGTTCTTCCGTATCTGGAGTATTCCCATGCATGCCGTGGAAGGCATTATGGGATATTTTGTTCCGGCAATACCTGTACATATATCAGAGTTTCACAGCAGGCATACCTGGTTCGATCTCTACAGGTACACGCAGCCATATATTACGGATGAAGTGCTGCGCGATATTTTTGGTACGGAGAGTGAACTGGTGAAAGGACTTTTCCTGCAGAGCGATGGTTATGGCCAATACACGATGAAACCGGAATTCCGTACGCAAAGACAGGTGGAAGCGCATTTTCAGCAGCTCGAAAAAGACAGCCTGCATGAAAAAGTAAAGTTGGGTTTGTACATGCTCATCAGCAATGTGCTGTTGTTTGAAGCAGAAGAACAGGACGGTCAGCATTTCCATTTCCGTTTTGATATGGAGCGGACTACTTCTTTCAGATACCTGGATGCACATACGCAACACCAGCTGAGGGAACTGTATAACGACTATTTCTTCCGCAGGCAGGATGAAGCCTGGAAACATGCAGCCATGCAGAAGCTGCCGTCACTCAGGCAGGCAACGGATATGCTGGTATGCGGCGAAGACCTGGGCCTGGTACCCGGTTGTGTGCCCGATGTGATGCAGCAACTGGGATTACTCAGCCTCGAAGTGCAGCGCATGCCTAAACATGCAGCAGATACTTTCTTTCACCCGCGTAATGCCCCGTACCTGAGTGTGGTTACACCTTCCACCCATGATATGAGCACCATCCGCGGCTGGTGGAAGGAAGACAGGGCGCAGATACAACTGTTTTACAACCGTGAGTTAGGAGAGACGGGCGAAGCTCCGGCAGACTGCGAAGCATGGATCAACCGGGCAGTAGTGGTGCAGCACCTGTATTCACCTGCCATGTGGAGCGTGTTCCAACTGCAGGATTTGTTGGGTATGGACGAAATACTCCGCTATCCCAACGCGGAAGAGGAACGCATTAACGTACCTGCCAACCCACAGCATTACTGGCAATACCGCATGCACCTTACCCTCGAAAAACTGCAACAGCAAAGCCATTTTAATACACAGCTTTCGCAATTGCTTAAGGATAGTGGGCGGGTGTAAGGCAAGGCTGTTAGCTGTTGGACATCAGCTATTCGCTTTTTTATTTATTGACTTTTACTTTTTATCTCATGACACTTCATTATCGACCTCTTCAGCTTCCTTTTGAATATCCTTTTACTATTTCCGGTGGACGTACCAAAACGCACCAGCCTGCGCTGCTGGTGGCATTGCAACTGGGAGAGCATATCGGTTATGGAGAAGCACCTGCCATTGTGTATTATGATGTAACCGTGGAGAAAATGATTGCAACACTGGAAGCAAACAAGCCGATGGTGGAAAAATTTGCGCTTACCGATCCGGAGAGGTACTGGCATTACCTGCATCACCTCTTGCCCAATGATCCCTTCCTGGTTTGTGCGCTGGATATGGCCTGCTGGGATCTTTTCGGTAAAATGAAAGGCAAGCCATTGTTCCAATTATGGGATACTTCATGGGATACAACACCGGTTACGGATTACACCATAGGCATAGACACCATAGACAAGATGGTGGATAAAATGAAAGCAAAGCCCTGGCCTGTATATAAGATCAAACTGGGTACCGATGAAGATGTGGAGATAGTGGAAGCACTGCGCAGGCATACAGATGCGGTTCTTCGCGTGGATGCCAATGCCGGGTGGACAGTTGACGAAGCCATGGTAAAGATACCCAGGCTGGCAGCACTGGGCGTGGAACTGGTAGAGCAGCCTTTGGCAAAAAATGACTGGGAAGGAATGAAAAAACTATTCGCTGCCTCACCGCTTCCCCTGTTTGCAGATGAGAGCTGTGTATCGGAACAGGATGTAAAAAAATGTCATGGTCATTTTCATGGGATCAATATCAAGCTTACCAAATGCAGCGGCATTACGCCGGCGCGCAGGATGATCAAAGAAGCACGCGTATTGGATTTGCAGGTGATGATGGGCAGCATGAATGAATCAAGTATCGGCTCTGCCGCCATCGCCAACTTCCTTCCGCAACTCGATCATGTAGATATGGATGGGCCTTTATTATTGTCGGAAGATATTGCCACTGGCATCCATTTCAATAAAGGAAAAGTAACCCTCAGCGGACAACCCGGCCTTGGCATCTCCCTTATATCCTAATCCTAACACTCCAATTCCTATCCACTTATCAACCGACCCCCACCCCCTCTCCACCGATAACCTCCACACCCTTCACTTTACTATAACAGTTCCAACGGCTTCTGGCACCTGCTTTGGATATAACAGGGTAATTAAACATTACTACTATGAAAAATTTATTACTCGCAGCAGCAATGATCACAGGTGCTTCTTTATATACAAATAAAACAGAAGCACAGGTAAGTGTACATGTAAACCTGAACATCGGCCGCCCGAGCTGGGGCATACCCGGAAGGCAGATGGGTAATTTTTATTACCTGCCCGAAATAGACGCCTACTACGACCTGCAACGGACACAGTTCGTGTATTTCGACCGCGGCCAGTGGATATACGCCAGCCAGTTGCCCTATACATACCGCAACTACGACCTGGCAAGGGGATATAAAGTGTTTGTGAACGAACCCCGTCCCTTTGTTCATGCCGATGTATACAGGAAAAAATACGCCAGGTACTATAACACGTACAGGCCTCCTGTAGCCATGAACAGGCGCGATAACAGGTTTGACCGTGACAGGAACAACCAGCATTTCGATAACAAACGTTTCGAAGACAGGAAGGGGCATGGAAAACCGGGCAGGGGATAAGACTGTAAAAGTCAAAAGTCAAAAATCAAAAGTCAAAAATCAGAGGGGGAGGGCTTACATCTGGCCTTTCCCCTTTTGATTTTTGACTTTGTTTTGTGACATATTAACAAGCCACCCTGCGTTCCCGGTCCCGGAGGGACCAAAGCTTTGTAGCCGTATAAATACGCGTGATTTTTCATTGCCTCGATAGGGGCAACCCCGTAGGGGTTGCCAATTAGATTTTTGTTTGGGAGCTACAAAGCTTTGGTCCCTCCGGGACCGGGAACGCAGGGTTTGTAGACATTTACATTGGAATTATATCAATCTGATATGATTTGTTTTCCCGGACAGCAATGATTTTAAATGGCCGATTTTTTTGGGCAGCCGGCACTATCAATCTTTCTTACATTTGGTTTTTCTTTTTCATTTTTGATTGCGCTATGACTTCTGAACGGTATAACAAACTGCAGCAGGTGCTTAACCGCCGCCAGGCAGGGCTGGCTGTGGTAATGGAGAATGTGCATGACCCGCACAATATTTCCGCGGTTATGCGCACCTGCGATGCTGTGGGTATACAGGATATCTATATCCTGAATACTAAGATCCCGCGCCATAAAAAATTCGGGGCCAAAAGCAGCAGCAGCGCGGCCAAATGGTTATCTGTTCATGCATATGAAGATGCACAGGCCTGTTTCAGCGAATTGCGCAAACATTACGACACGATACTCACCACCCATCTTGCCGATGATGCTGTAAGTGTATATGAGATCAATTTCACGGGCCGTGTGGCGCTGGTTTTCGGCAATGAGCATGCAGGTGTGAGTGATGAGATCAGGGCGATGGCGGATGGTAATTTTGTGATACCGCAGATGGGCATTATCCAGAGCCTGAATATTTCCGTGGCATGCGCTGTGAGCATATATGAGGCCTTGCGCCAGAAAACACTGGCCGGCCATTATTCCCATACTTCCCTGCCAAAAGAAAGAATGGAGGGACTGATGAAGGACTGGGGATTATACGATACCGATCAACCTGTAGTATGAAAAGAATAGTATTACTGATGGTATGGCTGTTGCCGGCTATGTACCAGGCCAGTGCGCAGAATATCCGGAAAGTAAAAATTGATGAACTGGTACATATGATCGATACCAGCTCGGTACCGCTTGTGGTTAATTTCTGGGCCACCTGGTGCGGCCCATGCGTACGGGAAATACCCTGGTTCGAGAAAACCGTTGCTGCTTATGGCAACAAAGTAAAGCTGCTGCTGGTGAGCATAGATTTTGGTGAAGACTACCCGGTATCCATCCGTGAATTTGTAAAAAAACAGGGATATCAATCACAGGTTGTATGGCTCAATGAAACCAATGCCGATATCTTCTGCCCGCGGATAGACAAAAGCTGGGATGGCGCCATTCCCGTAACCCTTATGGTCAGCAACCGGGCCCGCTACCGCAGATTCTTTGGACAGCAATTGCCGGAAGAAAAGTTTAAGGTGGAACTGGCGGCGATGGTGAGCAAGTGAACAGATGAGCAAGGAACAAGGAACAGAGGAACATGAATCGGATTGTTTTCCGTTCTATTGTTCCTCTGTTCCTTGTTCCTTGCTCATCTGTTCAATACTCTTCTTCCTCTACGCTCTGCGTGAGCTGGTTTACGAGGTAAATACAGACCCAGAGGGCGCCGAGGCTGCCCAGGGCTAAGAAAATGCCTAATGCATTGTAATTGTTGATACTGTCGGCTAATGCGTACGTGATGAAGAACATGGCAACAACAATGATCGTGTTGCGGACGAATGGGCGGTACATAAGCAAACGTTTAGGTGAAACAATCGGTATTGATTATGTGATGCAGTTTTCCTGCCATTCCATAAACTTTTCGGTCAATTCCGCCTGATGCCGCAACCTACCGAGCGGCTTTCCCTTACCGATACCGCTTTTCCGGCGGCCATTTCCGTAATGGCTTCCGAAAGGTATGGCTATCAGCTGTCAGTTGTTGGCTTTTCCTTCTGGCTTTCCGCTGCCAGCGCCATCTTTTCCTTCAGCATTCTTGCTTCGGCCTCCCTGGTAAGGTACACAATACTTACGTTTAATTCAAAGCCTATGAGCAGAATTAACGAATTAATGTAGACGAGCACCATGATGATGATCACGGTTCCGATAGAGCCATATACCTTGTTGTAGCTGCTGAAATTATTGACCCAGTAAGAGAACAGGATAATGGTGGCGAGGGTAAGCGTGGTGGCCAGGATGGCGCCGGGGGAAGTGAGCTTCCACCTCTTTTTGAGCGAGGGGGCATATTTGTAGATGAGTGCAATACCGTAATACAGCAGCGCCACGATAATGGTCCAGCGGAGGCCATTCCACCAGGGAACGCGCTGCTGTCGCGATTTCATATCGAAGAAATTCTTCAATACAAAGATCAGTTGCTCCCGTCCCAGCAGCAGGGCGAATGTGGAGATCATCACAAGTACGATCAGTATGAACGTAAGCCTGATGGCACGCACCCTTTTCTGGAAAATGTATTTTCTCTTTGGCTCATGAATGGATTTATCGAATGTACGTATCACCCCCATCATCGCATTGGAAGCATAATAGATCAGGGCAAGGAAACCGAAAGAAAATACGCCTGCATGGCCGGTATCCAGCAGGTCGGAAACCAGGTTGCTGATCAGCGTATACGTGCCCGTATTGGGAGAGATATCGTGGAACAGGTTAAGTATCTCGCGCTGCATCCTCGATGCATTCGGAAAATAGGGGATCAGTGAGAACAGAAACAGCAGCGCGGCCGGCAATGCCATGATCAGGTTGAACGAAATGGCCGCGGCCCGCTCATTCAGTCCCACCTTTCTTACCTGTCTTACAAAGAATACGGCCACATCATACAAAGGCAGGTTCTGGAAGCCGGGCAATACGATCGTTTTGCTTTTCATGACAAGGAAAGCAACGGGCGCCGAATGCCATATCATTTTCTCGAGCTTCGT
>DASVLZ010000398.1:0-5020 GCA_036384615.1 Sediminibacterium sp. | reverse complement strand
AAAGCATACAACAGTGCAGAAGTACTGGTGATCACTGCCAGTGATTCCGCTGAGCTGATGGCGTATAAGGGTAAGCTGAAAGACAAAGTACTGATCCTCGACCAGCCCACGCATTACCAGCTCGGTTTTAAAGCCGATGCCAGCCGTTATACCGCGCAGCAACTGGAAGAAATGGAGAACGCGAAGCCGCAGGCTCCCCGCCAGGCATTCAACCCGAATGATACTGCTGCCATGAGAAGGCTCCGCCAGCAGTTTGCCGGCCGCGGCCGCGGAGGCGCACAGAGAGTGCTTGCCCTGCTGAAGGAAATGGCTAAGGAAGAAGGCGCTGTTGCCCTGCTGAGCAGCGGCGGCGCACGCAGCCATGACGGTACCATCTTTGCCCAGGGCGGCGGCGCCTACAAAGGCACCGATCCGGAAAACTACCTGGATATGGCACTGGGACTGGAAGATTATAACCTGATCCTCCGCCTCGCCAAATCCGGCACCCCGGTAAAAATGGATGTGGATGTGAAGACAAAATTCCAGACCAAAGACCTGCAGGGATATAATGTAATAGCCGAAATACCCGGTACCGACCCCACACTGAAAGATGAGGTGGTAATGCTGGGGGCACACCTGGATTCATGGCAAACAGGTACCGGCGCTACCGATAATGCAGCAGGTTCCGCAGTAATGCTGGAAGCCATGCGCATACTCAAAGCCGTGGGCGCACAACCCAGGAGAACCATCCGCATCGGCCTCTGGAGTGGTGAGGAAGAAGGCCTGCTGGGATCAAGGGGATATGTGAAGAAAACTTTCGGAGATCCAGCCACCATGCAGCTGACACCCGCGCATGCCAAATTCTCTTCCTATTTCAACATCGATAACGGCACCGGTAAAATACGTGGTATTTACCTGCAGGGCAACGAAGCCTGCCGCCAGATCTTCAAAGAATGGTTTGCTCCCTTCAAAGACATCACCGAAGGAGCCATCACCATCAGCAATACAGGCGGTACCGACCACCAGTCGTACGATGCACTGGGCCTTCCCGGCTTCCAGTTTATCCAGGACCCGATGGAATATGATACCCGTACACACCACAGCAATATGGATGTATACGACCACCTGAGCTCCAGTGACCTGAAACAGATCGCCACCATCGTAGCCGCATTCGTATACGATGCCGCACAGCGCGATGAAAAACTCCCCCGCAAGCCACTGCCCCAGCCGAGGGGTGCTGGTGGAGCGAGGTTTTAAGTGAATTGCAAATTGCAGATTGCAAATTGCAGATTGTTTTTGTAGAAAGATCGCCAGGCGACAATCTACTTCCAATCCGCAATTTGCAATCTGCAATTTCCCAATATATTTGCTGCACATGGCAAAATCTTCCTCAGATACACCATTGATGCAGCAGCACAGGGCCATCAAGCAGCGATATCCCGATGCCATCCTTCTCTTTCGTGTGGGTGATTTTTATGAAACTTTCGGAGAAGATGCCATCGTTGCCTCCAAAGTGCTGGGCATTACCCTCACCAAGCGCAATAACGGCGCCGCTTCCTCGAGTGAGCTGGCAGGCTTTCCGCACCATGCCATGGATACCTATCTTCACAAACTGGTAAAAGCCGGCTACCGCGTAGCCATATGCGACCAGTTGGAGGACCCGAAACAGGTAAAGGGCATCGTGAAACGGGGCGTAACCGAAATGGTCACTCCGGGCATAGCCACCAACGACAAGTTACTCGAACATAACAGCAATAATTTTTTAGCCGCCCTGCATTTTTCCGATAAAGGCAACGGCATCGCCTTTCTTGATATCTCCACGGGCGAGTTCTTCATAGCAGAAGGCAATGAAGAATATATCGATAAACTATTGCAGAGCCTCAAACCCGCTGAAGTGATCTTCCAGCGCAGCTACCAGAAAACATTCCGGGAGCAGTTTGGCAACAGGTTCTATACCTATACAATGGAGAGCTGGATATTCGATGAAGCTTTTGCCACCGAAAGCCTGCTCAAACATTTCCAGACCCATTCCCTTAAAGGCTACGGCATTGAAGGCATGCACTGCGGCATTACCGCAGCAGGCGCTATACTGTATTACCTGAAGGAAACCGAACATCCCAACCTGCAGCATATCACCTCCGTACAGCGTATGGAGAAGGATGATTTTTTGTGGATGGACAGGTTCACCATCCGCAACCTCGAGTTATTGCAGACAGGTGTCGATAACGGCAACAGCCTGCTCAGGGTGCTCGATAATACCGTAAGCCCCATGGGCGCCAGGCTGCTGAAAAGATGGATGGTGTTCCCCCTGAAAGATGTGCAGCGGATCAATGAAAGACTGGATGCGGTATCCTTACTCATACTCGATACGGAGAAACGCAAACAGCTGATGCAGGCCATCAGGATATGCGGCGATATAGAAAGGCTGGTGAGCAAGATACCGATGAAGAAGATCAACCCGCGTGAAGTGCTGCACCTGGCCAAAGGACTGCAGCAAACGGAGCTGATCAAAAACACCTGTTCCGGCATGCCTGATGAATACCTGAAAAGGCTGGGCGATGCACTGAATGGCTGCCACATGATCGTGGATAAGATACTTGCAGAGATCAGCGAAACCCCTCCCGTTGCCGCCAACAAAGGCGGCGTGATCAGGGAAGGCATACATACCGAACTGGATGAGCTGCGCAGCATCGCCTCCGGCGGAAAGGAATACCTGGTAGCCATACAACAGAGGGAAGCGGAAAGAACAGGGATATCATCACTCAAGATCGGCTTCAACAATGTATTCGGTTATTATCTCGAAGTAACCAATTCCCATAAAACAAAAGTGCCCCTCGACTGGATACGCAAGCAAACGCTTGCGAATGCAGAACGGTACATCACGCCCGAACTGAAAGAGTACGAAGAAAAGATCACCGGCGCCGAAGGAAAGATATTATCGATTGAACTGGAACTGTATGACCGGCTGCTGCTGGCCCTGCAGGATTATATCGCACCCATACAGATCAACGGCAACATACTGGCCACCATCGACTGCCTCGCCTGCTTTGCGGAGAATGCGATACAATATCAATACAAAAAACCGGAACTGCACAATGGTCATGACCTCTTGCTCACAGAGAGCCGTCACCCCGTAATAGAACGCAACCTGCCGCCGGGCGAACATTATATAGCCAACGATATACAGCTGGATCCCTCCGGGCAGCAGATCATCATACTTACCGGCCCCAATATGAGCGGTAAGAGCGCAATATTAAGGCAAACGGCGCTGATCACGCTCATGGCGCATATGGGGAGCTTTGTGCCGGCAGATGCAGCCAGGATACCGCTCACAGATAAGATATTTACCCGCGTGGGTGCCAGCGATAACCTGAGCGGTGGCGAATCCACGTTCATGGTAGAGATGAATGAGACTGCCAGCATCATCAACAATATTTCACAACGCAGCCTGGTGCTGCTCGATGAGATCGGCCGGGGCACATCCACCTACGATGGCATCTCCATTGCATGGAGCATAGTGGAACATTTACATGCTTCGTCCGCTGCGCCTAAAACATTGTTTGCAACGCATTACCACGAGCTGAATGAGCTGGAAGAAAAACTGCCGCGCGTACAGAACTTTCATGTAACCAATAAAGAAGTGGGTAACCGCATCATCTTCCTGCGCAAGCTGGCACGCGGCGGCAGCACACACAGCTTTGGTATACATGTGGCTAAAATGGCAGGCATGCCTCCTTCGCTGATAGAAAGGGCCAACCAGATACTGGCGCAACTCGAGGAAAAACATGTGGATGCCGGCAAACCCGCCACCGGCCGCGTAACCATGCCCGTACCTAAAATGCAGCTCTCCATCTTTGACGCCCACTCCCAGACCTTCGATGATATCCGCAAAACACTCTCCGACCTGGACATCAACCGCCTCACCCCCGTAGAGGCGCTGATGAAGCTCAACGAGATCAGGAATATGCTGAAATAAATCTTACCCGTTACAGGTTACAGAGAATAATAGCCAGCACCGTTCCCGTGATCAGCAGGTACAGGTAATCCTTTTCGAGCAGGTAACTGATGATGGAAAAAATGATCCTCGCAACAGGCGTGGCGATCAGTACAAACAATCCTGCCTGGATGATGGCGAGCCCGTTGCCCTGCCAGGCGCTGCGCCAGGTATCGCCAAGGGTTTTGAGGCCGGAAGGCTCTCCTTCAAAATGCGTGTAATGCGGTGCATCCTGCGCATGCTGCGCAAGGTATACAACAGCACCGGTGAATACGATCATGGAAGATGCAAGCACGCCATACCGCAATAAATTGCCCATGATCCGTTCCACATCCCTGTCGCGCAATGGTTGCTTCGCTGTTTTCATGATCAGATAGTATGGGTGATGCCGCTATGGATCATCTCCGCGGCCAGGAGCAGGATCGTAATGGCAAAAAGTATTTTAAGTGAACGGGTGCGTGCCGCAAACAATATTTTGGAACCTAAGAATGCACCGAGCAGCACGCCCAGTACCACGGGCATGGAAAGACCCGGATCAATATACCCGCGCTTCAGGTATACCCCCGCGCTGGCCGCTGCCGTAACGCCGATCATGAAATTGCTGGTGGTAGTGGATACCTTGAACGGCACACGCATGATATTATCCATAGCGATCACTTTCAAAGCCCCCGAACCAATACCCAGCAGGCCGGATATCACGCCCGCCACATTCATCATGAGGAAACCGCCTACCACATTTTTTACTGTATACGCACGTTTACCTTCTGCTGTTGGATAACTGCTCCCGAGTTTGAAAAAACGCGCAAGACGGCTGCCCGCACCTTCCTCAAGATGATCTGTATGTTTGGCCAGCGACATCAGGGCAGAAAACACCAGTATCAGTCCGAATATAATGGCAATGGCCGATGTGGGAATGAATGCAGCAATGACCGCACCCACCACTGCGCCGGTAGTAGTGGCCAGTTCCAGGAACATGCCCAGCCTGATATTGGAGATACCTTCTTTCACATACGCCGCAGCCGCTCCCGATGAGGTGGCGATCACACT
>DASVLZ010000397.1:0-4707 GCA_036384615.1 Sediminibacterium sp. | reverse complement strand
CTCCTTCAACCACTCGGACACCTCTCTGTATTTTTTAAGGACTGCAAAAATAGCTTTTCGGGGCTATTCTCCGAATATTTTTTGGGCATTAGCCGTGGTAATGGCGGCTACCTCTTCCGGTGTGGTGTTTTTTATCCCGGCCAGCCTGCCCGCAATGTAGCTAAGATAGCTGCTTTCATTGCGTTTGCCGCGGAAGGGTACCGGGGCCAGGTAGGGGGCATCGGTTTCCAGTACCATATTCGCCAGGCTGATATCGGCCAGCGCCTCCGCCAGCCCGCTGTTCTTGTAAGTAACCACGCCGCCAATGCCAAGATAAAATCCCATTTCACAGATGGCCCTGGCATCCGCGGCATTGCCGCTGAAGCAATGGAAAATACCACCCAGTCCCTTCCGGGCAAAAGGCTTTACAGCATCGATGGTTTCCTGCATGGCATTGCGGGTATGGATCACTACCGGCAGGTTCCTGTCGAGCGCCCATTGCATCTGTGTGCGAAAGGCCTCATACTGCTGGCTGGTATAGGTGGTATCCCAGTAAAAATCGAGCCCTATTTCACCTACGGCAGGGAATGTTCTTTTGCTGAGCCAGCTTTCCACCACCGCCAGTTCTTCCTGCCAGTTCTCCTTTACATAACATGGATGCAATCCCATCATGGCAATGCATTCGCCCGGGAACTGTGCTTCCAGTTGCAGCAGGTTGTCGGTTTCGCTGCTGTCGATGGCCGGAAGGTAAAACCGGCTCACACCCCCAGCTTTGGCGCGTGCTATCACATCATGGATATCTGAATGAAATTTGTCGAGGTATAAATGGCAGTGTGTATCTATCAACGTCATGAAGCAAATTTCGGAATTTTATCCTCCTGTTTCATCATGCGGGGCATCCACGGGCTTGGATTCAGGGGAGCCTTTCTGTCGCAGCCATACAGACAGTAAAACAATGGCGGCCACTGCCAGGAATTCGCTCTGCCAGTTCTGGAATGACTCGAACCAGAAACGCGATGAACCGATGTATTCGTACCAGTGCAGCAATGGTTTTCCTTTTGTGAGCAGTTCTTCGTTCTGCTCTTTCAGGCTGCCCCAGAAATGCAGCAGGAAACTGGCAAGAAAGAGCAATGCAAAAGCGAGCGACAATGAATGCTCATATACCCGCAGCCACCATCCGCCTTTCCGCACGGGCCAGGGCGCGTTTTTGTGCGGCACAGGTTCGCGGTCTACCTCTTCACTGCCGGTAAGCTTTTTGGATTCTGCTGACCCTTTTTGCCGGAGTGATACGGTAAGCACTACATATACAGCCATCTGCAGGAATTCACTTTCCCAGTTCTCAAAAGTTGCCTGGAAAAAATGACCGCTCGTCAGGTACTGCGGAAGCGTGAGTGCTGCGTGGCCATCTTCAAGCAGCATATTATTTTTTTCGTGCCAGCCCATGATCACCTGCCCGCCCAGGAATACCAGCAGCAGTAGCAGCAAGACAATACTCAATCCATTCCTGTAAAAAAAGCCGGATGTATGCCTGGTCATAAGAAAGATGGTGTTTACCGGATCAAATGCCGGATGTTTGATATCATCAGTATAAAAAAGCATACCGTTGATAACTGCCAGTACAGCCGTTGGCACAGTTTTTTACCGCTGGCTTGTATACTAACCTTTTAAAACCATTATTATGGCACGCAAGTATTCAAAAGGCGCACAAAAAAAAGTGGAGAAAGCCATGCATGAGCGCAAGCATGGTACTTTGAAAAGCGGTCGTTCAGGAAAAAAAGTGACCAGCCGCAAACAGGCCATTGCCATCGGCCTTTCAGAAGCAAGGGAAGAAGGCAAAAAAGTTCCTTCGAAAAAGACGGCGAAAAAAACAACTTCCAGGAAAAAGACCACCCGGAAGAAAACAGCTTCGAAGAAAACGGCTTCAAAGAAAACAACCCGGAAATCCGCTCCCAAAAAGACAAGCCGGAAAAAGACAGCTTCCAAAAAATCTTCCCGTAAGAAAAGCGCCAGCTAAAAATATCATGCTTTAAAACATTGGGCAGTGGAGCCGACACAGGAAGATACCGCAAAGCACCATTGGTTGCGCCTGCAACTGGTAAATCAGCTGCGTGCCGAAGGTATTACCGATGAAAGGGTATTGACTGCTATCGGCCAGGTGCCGCGTCATTTTTTTATAGATGCGGCTTCGGAACCGCTTGCCTATGAGAACAGGCCTTTGCCTATTGGTGAAGGGCAAACCATCTCTCAACCATATACGGTAGCTTACCAGTCGCAACTGCTCGAAGTATTTTCAGGGCAAAAGGTGCTCGAAGTGGGTACGGGAAGCGGGTACCAGTCTGTGGTGCTGGCCTTGATGGGAACGAATGTATATACGATGGAGAGACAACAATCTTTTTTCCGGCATAACCGGCAGTTTGCTTACCTGCAGTCTTTTACCAGCATACATTTTTTTTATGGAGATGGCTACCGGGGACTGCCTGAATATGCTCCGTTCGACAGAATCTTACTCACAGCCGCCGCGCCTTCCGTACCTGATGCATTGCTGGAGCAACTCATTGCCGGCGGCATACTGGTAGCCCCTTTGGGCGAAGAAGGCTTTCAGCGGATGAAGCGCATCCGGAAGACCGTAAACGGTCTTATTGAAGAGGAAGACGCCGGTCCTTTTTCATTTGTTCCGATGCTGCACGGTTTACAGGGGTAAATATTCCACAGTATGTGTTTTCCGACGCTGCATGCACCGGAATGATAATTGTTCTTCCAGTAACAGATGCTGCAACGGGTATCCATAGCACAGGAAATGAAGGAACGCATTGCCGGTAATTCCTTCGCGATCCATGATGAAAAGGACCTTACACCCCTGATGGAAAGGATCGGTGATGCCCGGATAGTGATGCTGGGCGAATCTTCCCACGGCACACACGAATATTATACCTGGCGAAGCCGGTTATCCAGACGGCTGATAACAGAAAAAGGATTCAATTTTATTGCTGTGGAAGGCGACTGGCCGGACTGCTACCTGATCAACAGGTATATTAAAGGATACACGAATGAAAAGGGTGCGGCTGATGTACTGAGATCATTCAGCCGCTGGCCCACCTGGATGTGGGCCAACTGGGAGATAGTGGCTTTATGTGAATGGCTGCGGCAACACAATACACCGCTGCCGGCAGACCGCCGGGTTGGATTTTACGGGCTGGATATTTACAGCCTATGGGAATCCATGCGTACCATTATCGATTACCTGCAGAAAGTAGACCCCGATGCAATGAAGATGGCAGAGCAGGCTTTCAGGTGCTTTGAACCTTACAGGGATGAGAATGGCTACAACTATGCCATGGCATTGCGTTTTGCGCCCGAGCTCTGCGAAAAGGAGATCATGAAACTGCTCAGGCATGTACAAAAACACAGGCAATACTATGATCATGACCCGGAAGCTGCGTTCAGCGCAGAGCAGAATGCCCGTGTGGCGGTAAATGCGGAAGCCTATTACAGGTCTATGCTGGCCGGCGGAACGGCATCATGGAATGCACGCGATACCCATATGCAGGATACGCTGGAGCAATTGCTTTCGTTTCATGGGCACAACAGCAAGGCCATTGTCTGGGCGCATAACACCCATATCGGCGATGCGCATTTTACGGATATGCGCAGGGATGGAATGTATAATATAGGAGAACTTTCACGCAGCGCATTCGGTAATGAGCAGGTGGTGCTCGTGGGTTTTGGATGTTATAAAGGATCAGTTATTGCAGGCAGGCGATGGGGCGCCCCTATGGAAGAAATGGAAGTGCCCGAAGCGCCTCCGGGAAGCTGGGAGCATGGCCTGTACCACTATTTTGATGACGACAGGCTGGTGCTTATGAATAATATGCAGGATACGCCGCTTGCCGAAAAAAGCCAGCCCCACCGTGCCATCGGTGTGGTGTATGATCCCGCCCGTGAAAAATATGGCAACTATGTGCCTTCGGTAATAGCAAAACGCTATGATGCATTTATCTTCTTCAGGGAAACACGCGCCCTGCATCCCCTGCCTGTAACGGTAACCGATACCGTACAGGTTCCGGAAACTTATCCATTCGGGGTGTAATCAGCTGAATTATGGAATGGCTTTGATACGGTTTGAACGCTACCATACAACAAGGTCTTTGCATTGCAAAGACCTTGTTGTATGTGTGAATCCTATATGAGCTTTTATTCTTCTTCCTCCTCTTCTTCCTCTTGTGCATCTTCACCTTCTTCCTCTTCTTCGCCCTCTTCGGCTGCCTGGTAATTAATATCGTTTTCCGCAATATCAGTCAGCAGGTCATCCGCTTTCTTTTCTTCTTCCAGGGTGCTGTTGAGCGTATCGGCGATATCATCCAGCCCCAGTGTTATAGCCAGCTGGCGAAGGCCACCATAAGTGGCTATTTCATAATGCTCCGCTTTTTGCGCGGCCATGATCAATGCTACATCACGTGTAGCAGTGCCTTCTTCGGTATCTTCTATTACCGACTGGGATTCTTCAACGATGCCTTCCATTGCATCGCATTTTTTAGCCTGGGCTTTTTTACCAAGCTGCTCAAAAATATCTTCCAGCCTGGTTACATGTTCTTTGGTTTCTTCCAGGTGATCGCCTATGGCTGTTTTGAGCGCGTCTGTGGAAGCTGCCTTCTGTAGTTTCGGAAGAGAGGAAACCAGCTTTTTTTCAGCCCAGTAGATGTCCTTCAGTTCTTCAATGAAAAATTCCTT
>DASVLZ010000396.1:0-7476 GCA_036384615.1 Sediminibacterium sp. | reverse complement strand
AACCGATCCCGGCCAGGAATATATTGTAGCAACGGAAACAGGCATACTGCACCAGATGCAGCAGAAAAGCCCGCAGAAGACCTTTATCCCGGCTCCGCCGGATAACAGCTGCGCCTGCAACGACTGCCCCCATATGAAGCTGAACACACTCGAAAAACTCTATCTCTGCATGGAGTATGAAATACCGGAGATCGTTATGGATGAGCAGCTGCGTATTGCCGCTAAAAAACCGATAGACAGGATGCTGGAGATCAGCAGGGCGGCCGGTTTGATAGGATAACACATACTCTCCGTCAAGACCCGTTCAGGTATTTACTGCAGGGTATCGCAAACAGCGGGCTACCCCAACCTGCATTTTTCAGCAGTCAGAAAAAATCATGCATACCTGTGATATTTCGCCATGTTATGCGAATAATTAAAAGCGGGAAATACTTTTAAGCAATACTTCGGATGAAAACGGCCGGACCGGACATATTCACATCGCTGATAGATATGCATAAAGGCATTATTTATAAGATCGCCAATGCTTATTGCAGGGATGATGAGCAGAGAAAAGACCTTGTGCAGGAAATACTGCTGCAGCTATGGCGCTCATTCGGAAACTATGATGCACAATACAGGCATAGCACATGGATATACCGGGTATCCCTGAATGTGGCCATATCTTTTTACCGCAGAGAGCAGACAAGGAAAAAAAATAGCACAATCTTACCCGGAAGAAATACTTCAGCTGAAAGCAGAAGAAAAAAAACCCGAAGTCCGCGAAGAGACGCTGCTGCTGCTGCAATGCATCGATGAACTTCCGGCACTGGACCGTGCCCTGATACTGCTGTACCTCGAAGGGAAAAGCCATAAGGAAATGGCGGAGATCATGGGCATCAGCGAAACCAATGTAGCCACGAAAGTCAGCAGGATCAAAAACCGGCTGAAACAGCGATTCTTAAAATAACAAAGCAATGGAAGAAACCAATTTTATCCTTTTGTGGAAAGAACAATATGAAAAGATAGACCAGTCACTGGTGATCAATCAGCAGATACTCCGTGAACTGATAAGCCGGAAAGCGGAAACGGCGATGCGCTCACTGGCGAGGTTTACATCGCGGGGAATACTGGCTGCCATTATATACCTGTTTCTGCTGGGCACGGTGCTTTTTTTTGCTGTTTCGCATTATACGCGCGCCGCGGATTATTTCATCATATCCATCGGCTTCATTTTCCTGATCAACCTGAAAGCGCTGTACGATTATATAAAACACCTCTCATGGATACAGGAGATCGATTATGATGGTAACGTGATAGAGATACAACACCGCCTGGCAGCATTGCAGGCATCCATCCTCCGGCATACACGCATCATGTTCCTGCAATTACCTTTCTGGAGCACGTTTTACCTGAGCCCCGAATGGTTCCCCCTGCATACACCCACCGGCTGGATAATATTGCAATTGGTAGTGACGCTGCTTTTTGTATTTACAGCAATATGGCTGTACCGGCGTCTTACAAAAGAGAATGCTGATAAAAAATGGGTGAAAGCATTACTGAAAGGATCCGGCGCCGGGTATATTATCCGTGCAATGGAGTTTTATAAGGAGATAGAATCTTTTAAAAAAGAGTCTTAAGGAAAGGACAAAATAAAACAGGGTTGGCATCCGGCGCCGCCTGCGACAACCGGCTTTTGAGTGAATGTAATAACAAAATGTATTCGGGCACGGCAGAATAAATAAATTAGCACCGGATCAAATCACAATACAATGTCGTACTGCCGGGCCATTGAATCCATGACCGAAGAAAGGAAAGCGCTT
This sequence comes from Sediminibacterium sp., assembly GCA_036384615.1. GTDB lineage: Bacteria > Bacteroidota > Bacteroidia > Chitinophagales > Chitinophagaceae > Sediminibacterium. The sequence continues at coordinate 5,674 of DASVLZ010000396.1, read as the reverse complement.
CATAAGGCGTATCACGATCACCAGTATGGTTTTCCTATTCATGATGATAATGAGCTGTTCTGCAGGCTGGTGCTGGAGATCAACCAGGCAGGACTTAGCTGGGAAACCATCCTGAAAAAAGAAGCCGGTTTTCGCAAGGCCTACCACGGGTTCAGGATCAAAAAAGTGGCCTCGTATACGGATAAGGACCGGGAAAGACTGATGAATGATGCCGGCATTATCAGGAACAGGCTGAAAATTGAGGCGGCCATAGAAAATGCGAAGACCATCCTGCAACTGCAGAAAACCCATGGCTCATTTGAAAAATGGCTGGAGTCGCATCATCCCAAAACAAAGGAAGAGTGGGTAAAGCTCTTTAAGAAAACATTCCGGTTCACTGGCGGGGAAATTGTAAATGAATTCCTGCAAAGCATTGGCTATTTACCCGGCGCACATTCGGAAGACTGCCCGGTGTACAGGAAAGTATTGCGCAGCGGGCCAAAATGGAAGAAAGGTCCAAAATGAGAGAAAATACTTACCTTTGGCGTAAGTAGTTGCTAAATCAGTGGCCGTATGATCATACCACCATCCAACAGGCTTGAGAAGCTGAAGGGATCTATGAAGGAGTTGTATTCTATCCGGATCAATGATCAATGGAGAATAATATTCAGGTGGAATAACAGGAATACCTCTGAAGTAGAAATTTTGGATTATCATTAAAAAGCGATGAAATGAGAAGGCTTAAAAACATACATCCGGGAGAAATATTATTGGAAGAATTCTTAATTCCGCTGGAAATATCTGCATACAGGCTCTCTAAGGATACGGATATTCCGCAAACCCGGATCTCTGCTATCATTAAGGGCAACCGCAGGATAACCGCAGATACAGCATTGAGGCTTTCCAGGTATTTTGGAAATTCTGCGAAATTCTGGCTCGGCCTCCAGGATGATTTTGACATTGAAGAAGAGAATATGACATTAAAAGCCCAACTTAATTCTATCCGCCGATATTCACCCAGCGCGGCATAAAATTCATAATCCCGTTCAACAGACAGGAAGGGGATTGTTCCTGTAATATGTTTATAGCATGTTTCCTATCTTCGTTTTCCTTTAAGACTCCGTAGCTCAGTTGGTAGAGCAGCTGACTCTTAATCAGCGGGTCCAGAGTTCGAGTCTCTGCGGGGTCACATAAATTGCCCGATAGTATAAGTGGTAGTACGCCAGATTCTGGCTCTGATGGCCCAGGTTCGAGTCCTGGTCGGGTAACACTCCCCTATTTTTACAGATATGTCAGCCATCAGGAAAACAATAACGCTTTGCGGCCTGGCCTTTTTTTGTATAACCACGCTAACCGCACAGAAACCATTCAGGGTGATCGCTTTCTACACAGCGAAAAATGACCTTGCACATATCAGCTTTGTGCATGAAGCAAACAGGTGGTTCCCCGAAATAGGAAAGCAATACCATTTCAGATATGATTCCACCAACGACTGGACCAAACTCAATACTGATACCCTTGCACAATACCAGGTGGTCTTATTCCTTGACACAAGACCCGAGGCGCCGGAGCAAAGGCGGGCATTTGAAACGTATATGAAAAGCGGCGGCGGTTTTATCGGGTTCCATTTTTCAGCCTTTGCACTTACGCCATCACAATACCCGCAAAACTGGAACTGGTATCACAATGAATTCCTCGGCTCGGGCCAGTATGCCAGCAATACCTGGCAGCCCACATCTGCGATACTCAGGAGAGAAACGGACAAACATCCCGCAGTAAAAAATTTACCCGACACGTTCAGATCAGCAGCCAATGAATGGTACCGCTGGGAAAAAGACCTGCGCAGCAATCCCGACATAACGATTCTGTACTCGATAGACCCGGCCAGCTTTCCGCTGGGCACAGGCCCCAAGCCGCATGAGATATGGCACAGCGGTTATTATCCCGTGGTATGGACAAACAAAAAATACCGGATGCTATACATGAATATGGGGCATAACGATATGGATTACGGAGGCACAAACCAAAGCCTCTCTTCTACCTTCAGCAGCCCCGCACAGGATAGCCTCATCATCAACACCCTTCTCTGGCTCGGAAGAAAATAGCAACCCTGTCCGTCAAATCATAAAAGAAATCCGTGACCTTAGTCAGTAATAAAGGAAAATTTCGCGTTGGCGTATTTGGGTTTCAGCAACTGTGTTTTCAGGTTGAGAAAAGATTCATAAGGCCCCTTGGAGGAGAGCATGTTTACCAGCCAGGCGGGTAATGATCCTGCAGGGTCTACGCGTAATTCGTATTGCACATATATTTTATCTTTTCCCTCGGGCTGTATAGTCCACTCGCCTACAGATTGTGTGATGCGTACGATACCTTTTTTCTCCGGCACCATTTCCGATACATTTTCTGCATGCACATGAATGGTTTTGGTGCCGGCATCCTGCGATACTTTCAGGTGTGCAATGAAATCGCGGTTGGAGACCGGCCAGGGAAACCGCACTTCGGAATAATAATATACTTCTGATGGAGAAACGGTTTTGAGGGTTGTGCAGGATTTGGTGCTGTACAGCCATTCAGTGGCGCCCTCAATATCGAGGATCACGGCAATGAGCCGGGATGCGGGCACATCGAAGGTGGATTCCACTTTGAGTGCATGTATTTTGGAGCCGCTTACCTCCCGGGAATATACCCTGATGCCGTTTTTATTGGTGCGCAGTTTCCATTCCTGCGCATGTGCCGATACCAGGCTGAAACAAATGGCCAGTACCCAGGCTGCTTTTCTATACATGGCTCAAAATTAATGGTATACGCGTATTATCCGGTTGATTACTGAATTAAGTATCCCCGTTATTTCACTAAGCATAAATACGCTACCCCGGCTTTGCGCAACCCTTTATTTTTGCCTTATCACAATAAAACGAAAACTAAAACCGTTAGGAAAAAAATACTAAAAAAATTAGTGTGTATAAGTAAAACTCCTTACTTTTACTGCTCCATTAAATTTGACCCATTAAAAACGACACCATGAGTAACGCAGAAAAACTGAAGGCTTTAAAGCTGACGATTGACAAGATTGACAAAGACTACGGCAAGGGCAGTGTGATGATGATGAATGAGAAAAGCCAGGAGCCGATGGAGGTGATCTCCACGGGTTCGATCGGGCTGGATGCGGCACTCGGTGTGGGCGGATTACCCAAGGGCCGTATCGTGGAAATATATGGTCCCGAATCTTCCGGTAAAACCACTATCGCCACACATGTTATTGCCGAAGCGCAGAAAAAGGGCGGTATGTGCGCCATCATCGATGCGGAGCACGCATTCGACAGCAGCTATGCACAGAAACTTGGTGTGGATGTAGATAACCTGCTCATATCACAACCCGATTATGGAGAGCAGGCACTGGAAATTGCAGACAGGCTGATCCTTTCCGGGGCACTGGACGTGGTGGTAATCGACTCCGTAGCTGCCCTCGTACCCAAAAGCGAACTGGAAGGTGAAATGGGCGATAGCAAAATGGGTCTGCATGCAAGGCTTATGAGCCAGGCATTGCGTAAGCTCACGGCCACCATCAATAAAACAGGCACCATCTGCATATTCATTAACCAGCTCAGGGAAAAGATCGGTGTAATGTTCGGTAACCCAGAAACCACCACTGGCGGTAATGCACTTAAATTCTATGCATCCGTAAGGCTGGATATACGCAGGACTGCACAGATAAAAGATGGTGACGCGGCCATAGGCAACCACGTGAAAGTAAAAGTGGTGAAGAACAAAGTGGCGCCGCCCTTCCGTGCGGCAGAATTTGATATCATTTTCGGGGAAGGCATCAGTAAACTGGGTGAGATCATCGATATGGGTGTGGAACTCGGTATTGTGCAGAAAAGCGGGTCATGGTTCAGCTACGAGAGCAACAAACTCGGCCAGGGCCGCGATGCCGTAAAATCATTGCTGCAGGATAATCCCGAACTGTCAGCAGAAATCGAAGGAAAGATCAGGGCCAAGCTGTCAGAAGTAAAGCTGGCTGTGGAAGCATAAATTTTTTAGATGGGTTAGTTTAAGTAGAGAAGCCGTGCGAAAGTGCGGCTTCTTGTTTTCCGGGAAATCAGGCCGGAAAACATAGAATAATCAGAAAAAAACTAAATCGAAACAGTTATTATCCATAAAAAAGCGCTCACGGCTAATATAAACAGGCACAAGATGATTGCCGGGCTTATTTTTAAATACGAACATTCCAGGAATTGCTGTACGCACTTATCAAGATACCTGTCAGACTGGCGTTGCGGATATTCTGCAAAAACATCCATACGGCGCCATCGGCGGTGTACCGGCGCCGGGGACCGCTGCTGATCATCGCCAACCACCCGGATTCTTTTCTCGATGCCGTGATCATCGGCTCGCGCTTTTCCCGCCCCGTTCACTTTCTTGCAAGGGGAGATGCTTTTACCAAACCGTGGCATCGCAAACTGCTTGGCTGGCTGAATATGGTACCGGTATACCGGCTGTCTGAAGGAAAAGAAAACCTTGGCCTGAATGAATATGCTTTCCGCCGCTGTCGCGAAATATTACATGCGAAAGGAATCGTGCTGATCTTTATTGAGGGCATCTGTGTAAACAGCCATATTTTACAACCCTTTCGCAAAGGCGCAGCGCGCATTGCATGGGAAAACAGGAACCTTGCCGGGTTTTCGGTAATTCCTTTGGGCATCGCCTACAGCAACCTGCACGGCATTGGCAAATCAGTAAATCTTTTGGCTGGCAATATCCTTCAGGCAGACCCTCTTTTTCCTTACCAGGAAGAACCAAAGAATATGCGCCATTTTAATAACAGGATGCTGGAACAGCTGCAACCATTGATACAGGTACCATCATCGCAGAACAACAGCAAAACAACACGAACATGGCTCTCAATGCCTGCCGCATTGGGTTACGTGATCCACATACTCCCATATACCCTGATCAGGAACATAATTTCCCCAAAAACCAAAGGCACCGTGTTTTATGATTCTGTGTTATTTGCCGTATTGTTATTGATCTATCCGCTGTACCTGCTGCTGGTGGGCCTCTGCCTGTTTTACTGCGGTGTTCCTTTCCCGTACATACTCGTAATACTGGCGATCCTGCCTTTTTTGGCAATGGCGGCGATACACGGAAAAAAATGGAAATTGCAGTGACTATACATCGAAAACAGAAACTATGGCCAGGACCAAAACATTGTTGGCAAAGAAAACAGTAGCCATGGTGGCGCATGATCATAAAAAGACAGACCTGATAGACTGGGCGGTATACAACAAATCAGCGCTTGCCATGCATAACCTGGTAGCCACCGGTACCACAGGCCGCATGCTGGAAGAGGAGCTGGGAAGACCCGTAAAAAAAATGCTGAGCGGCCCGCTCGGCGGCGACCAGCAGATAGGCTCCATGATAGCCAACGGCGATATCGATGTGATGATCTTCTTCTGGGACCCGATGGAAGCACAGCCCCACGACAGCGATGTAAAAGCCCTGCTCCGCCTCTGCGTGGCCTGGAATATTCCTATGGCCTGCGACCGCGCCACGGCAGATTTTATCATGACATCACCATTCATGCATACGGAATACGTATCGATCATACCGGATTACAGCGGGTATTTAAACAGAGATATCAGGAACGATGAATGATGTTGTTTTACGCGCCTGGCAAAAACAGGATGCACAGCAG
>DASVLZ010000395.1:0-3562 GCA_036384615.1 Sediminibacterium sp. | reverse complement strand
TACAGCGCCTTTGATATGATGGGTTGTGCGCAGGTATTCCACTACTTCCAGCCTGGCAATGGCAGCGGTGTCTTCCCGGTTAACCCATTGCGCATTCAGCTTTCCTTTTTCCGTTCTTGTTTTTGTTTCTCCTCCCCATTTTTCAGCATGGTTCAGTGTAAGACCGGTAACGGCAAAGAACAGGAGAACGGCAAAGCTCACCATCGACAGGTAAATATGCAGCCACCTGGATACAAGCGCCAGCTGTCTTCTCCATCCTGTGATCGGCTTCACCTGTTTTTTACGTACAGGGTATGTTTTTACCGGCGCCGTATTATTTGTTTGTTCGTTTCCTGAGTTCAATGGAGGCTGCTGCGATTTCGACATTACCTGTCAGGTTAAAAGTTTGTGCGGTGGGTTTCTTTCTGATCTCGATTTCCTGTTTCATCAGCTGGTAAGTACCATGTTCACGAACAGCTTCGATCACTACTGTATACTTACCCGGTTTTACCACTTCCCCCTTATCGTCATTTCCATCCCATTTCATGGTGTATTTGCCGGGCGGGCGTGTGGCACTGCTCACGGATGTTTTGAGCGCACTTCCTTCTGCATTGAATGCCTGGCCATAGTTGCGGTGCCATAGTTTAAGATCAGGCAGCCAGCGCTCGCGGTTATACCATACGCTGATATTGCGAACCGGTGTGCCTTTGCCGTCTTCTATCCAGATAGCCACAAAAGGCCTTCTTATCCTGTTACCTTCTATCAGCGCGATCTCAAAATTAATGGCCACTTCGTAAGTGCTTGTCCAGTCGGCCTTTTTTTCAGCCATCGCAGTATTTGTGCCGGGTAATTCCATCGCATGCCAGCCATCACTCGCAATGCGTTCCCCGTTTTTGGTGATGATCAGGTATTCCGCTCCCGGTATGGTTGCGGCTAAATGTTTACTTTCTTCGGGTGTAAGCACATTGAATGCGGTTGCGAGGGCGCCTGCATCTGTTGCTTCAGGCGCTACCACCGTGGCACTGATCACATCAGAAGCGGGCCGGCCGGTGCGGGGATCCACGATATGTGAATACCATGTATTGCCAATCTGTACACCGCGGCGGTAATTGCCGCTGGTAGCAACCGCTTTATTTCCTACGCGAATACCTGTTAAAGGAACATCGTTTCCCGCATCTGCTTTGGGGTTGGTGATCATGACCGGTTCAGAAAGTTGTCCTTTCAATACCATATCACCACCTATATTGATAGCCACGCCATGCACGCCGGATGCTGCCATAGCCGCATCGGCTGCGCGCTGGATAATATAACTTTTGGCGAAGGAGTTCAGCGCCAGCGGGGCATCTGATACGTGTGTGGCAGTGTGTTTTGTTGCATCCAGTGTCCACTGCTGCTGTTGCGCTGCGTTTACTGCTGCGCGCAGTTCATCCGCTGCGGGCTCACGCTGTTCTTTTGCTGCTTTTTTCCATGCCGCGTTGATCACTTCGGCGGAAGCATTCAATGCACCCCCGCTGCGGTTACGCCACTGGTCGAATAGTGACAATACTTCAAACAGTTCCTTCGATACAGCTACCGGCTGGTTGGAAGTGCGCAGCCATTTGCTGAATTCGCTCTGCCGGTCGTAGGCGCTTAATATGGCATTCAGCCTGGCTATTTCTGTAAGGGCAGCATTCTCTGCCGCATCGGCAGCCTGCTCAGTAACCGCGGCTACTTTTACTTCGAGCGAAGTGCCCAGCACATTTTCAAAATGAGATACAAAAATGTGCGGCTTTACGGGGCCTGCCTGCACATTGCCTAACAGGAACAGCGCCATGGCGGCTGCCATCATTCTTTTCAGGAACATCATTTACAAAGGTTTAAGAGATCCGGGTTGTAAAAAGCGGCAATATAGCGGCTCGCCCAGACTGTCAGGCCGGGCGCCAGCAGTTTTTCCGCATAGCGGCAGATTTTTTCCCGATTTCCCAAACCCTGCATGCAGGATGATGGTGGCCGGAGCAGTTTCCTATACCAGCGGCAGGTTGATCGCAAGGGTACATCCGTTGCCGGGGGAACTGTTGATATGAAGGCTGCCATTAAAGGTTTCCACCCGGTTGATCATATTGGATATGCCGATGCCTTTGCGCTTTGCGGCAACATCAAAACCAGCCCCGTCATCAGAGATCACAATCCGCATTTCGCGGGTATCTCCGTGTATGGTCATATCTATCCGTCTGGCTGCGGCATGCTTCACAATATTATTCAGTTGTTCCTGTACAATCCGGTAAATATTCAGTTTCAGGTCATCTTCCGGTTCTTTTCCTTCCATCCTGTAGGCAAGGCTTGTGGTAAACGCACCGCTTTTTTCCAGTTCATGCAAAAGATCCTGTATCATTTCCCTGAGATCAATGTCTTTGAGCGGAGCAACATAGTGTTTGCTGAGCATTCTTATCTCCGAAATGGCTTTATCCACCAGTTCCAGCGGGTAACGTATTTCTTCCGGCACATCGCCGCGGCCGCGCGTGAGGTATATCTTGCAGGCGGTCAGTATCTGGTTCACATTATCGTGCATTTCCCTGCCCAGGCGGTTGCGTTCATTCTCCTGGGCATGGATGATAGCCCTGGTAACCTGTTTCTGGGATTGTATCTTATTTTCCAGCACTTCCTGCTCCATTCGCTTCACTGCCCTCTGCGCCCTTCTCTGTTCTGTAACATCCCTGATAAAAATGGAAAGCCCATCGGGAGAAGGATAGATATGGTTTTCCTGCCATAGGTCCAGCGGCTCAAAATAATCTTCGTTGAACACATATTTCTGTTCACTCATCGCCATATGCATGGAGTGGTATGTTTCCGACCCGATGGCTTCCGGAAATTCTTCCCATACATTTTTCCCGATCAGCGTTAAAGGATCACGGCGGATCAACTCTGCAGCTTTGCCGTTGAGAAAAGTATAGCGGAAATTATTATCGAGGGAGATGAAAGCATCCGATACCCTGTCTACCAGCGACCTGTATTTTTCCTCGTTGGCGCGGAGCAGGTCAAGGGCATCATGCTTTTCCTTTACCTGCTGCCTGCTGAGGATCGCATTGTCGATGGCAACAGGCAGCCTGGCCAGCCTGTCTTTAAGTATATAATCATCAGCGCCGAGGCGAATGATCTCGGTGGCCGCTTCTTCACCCACTGTTCCCGATACCATGATAAAAGGAACAAAGGGATACAGTTTGCGGCTGATGCTGAGCGCCTCCCGGGTGTTGATATCAGGAAGCGAGTTATCGGAAAGGATAATATCCGGTACCTCCTGCAGGGCAGCAAGAAAGCCGTTTTTGTTGTTTACAACCGCTACCACCGCTTCGGGAATTTCCTTTTTCAGTAACCGCTGCAGCAACTCCGCATCAAAAAGGCTGTCTTCGAGCAGCAATACACGCAATAATGCCATCAGTAAGTACAATTTTCTGTTTGGTTAACAAGCAGCCAGTAAAAGCCCAGTTCCTTGATAACAGCACTGAACTTGTCGAAACTGACCGGTTTTACAATATAGCTGTTGGCGCCAAGCGCATACCCTCTTTGTATATCGGGACTTTCCTTTGAAGAAGTGAGTATTACCACC
>DASVLZ010000394.1:0-4675 GCA_036384615.1 Sediminibacterium sp. | reverse complement strand
GAACAACCATTACCCATGAGTGAAGAATTGGCCATATTAAAAACAGGAGCTGTTTCATTACTGAAAAAGCTGATCTCCACTCCTTCATTCAGCAGGGAAGAAGCGGAAACGGCTTCGGTGCTGGAAAGTTTTTTTACAGGGAAAGGGATACCCGCAAAGCGATACCTGAACAATGTATGGGCGCTGAACAAATATTTTGATGCAACCAAACCCTCGCTGCTGCTCAACTCGCACCATGATACGGTAAAGCCGAACAGGAATTATACATTAGATCCGTTTACACCCATTGAAAAAGACGGCAGGCTGTACGGGCTTGGAAGCAATGATGCAGGCGGCTGCCTGGTATCGCTCATAGCTGTTTTCATGCATTATTACGGGCGCAAAGACCTTGCATACAATCTTGTATTTGCCGCAACTGCCGAGGAAGAAATATCCGGCGTGAACGGTATAGAAAAGTTATTGCCGGAACTGCCGCCGCTATCCTGCGGCATTGTAGGTGAACCCACACTCATGAACATGGCGGTTGCCGAAAGGGGATTGATGGTGCTTGATGTACTCACAACAGGACGGGCAGGCCATGCCGCGCGTGAAGAAGGGGAGAATGCACTATACAAAGCACTTGCTGATATTGACTGGTTCAGGAATTACCAGTTCGAAAAAATATCTCCATTACTGGGAAAGGTAAAAATGACCGTTACGGTAATAGATACCGAAAACAAAGCGCATAATGTGGTGCCGGCGCAATGTCATTTTGTAGTGGATGCAAGGGTGAATGAATTATATACTTTTGAAGAGGTGCTGGAAACGGTTCATAAACATGTGAAGAGTGAAGTAAAGCCGAGAAGTACGCGCCTGCGTTCCACATCCATACCTATGGATCATCCGCTGGTGAAGGCCGGGCTGCAACTGGACCGCAGTTATTATGGATCGCCCACCACCAGCGATAAGGCCCTTATGCCTTTTCCCACTTTGAAAATGGGCCCGGGAGATAGCGCGAGAAGCCATACGGCAGATGAGTATATTCACATGCACGAAATACAGGAAGGAATAGACCTCTATATACAATTACTTAACCAGGTGCTGTAATATTGTAACAACATTCGTCATGAAACTCTGGCAAAAAAATACAACGGTATCTTCAGCGGTAGAGCGGTTTACTGTGGGGAAGGACAGGGAATTTGACCTGATGCTGGCGCCCTTTGATGTACTGGGATCCATTGCCCATGCAAAAATGCTGGCGACTGTAGGCCTGCTCACGGCCGAAGAGTGCACGGCGTTGGTAACCGAACTGCAGCAGGTATACAGGAAAATGCAGGAAGAGGATTTTACGATTGATGATCATGTAGAAGATATACACTCGCAGGTAGAACTGCTGCTGACAAAAAAGCTCGGCGATACCGGCAAAAAGATACACTCCGCACGCAGTCGCAACGACCAGGTACTGGTGGATATTAAATTATTCCTGAGAAACGAGATCAAGGAACTGGTGGAAGCCGTGCAGCCATTTTTTACTTTATTGCAGGAACTGAGCGAAAAATACAAGGGCCATTTATTTCCCGGTTATACACATCTCCAGCTGGCCATGCCCTCTTCATTCGGTCTTTGGTTTGGCGCTTATGCAGAAAGCCTGGTGGATGATATGGTTACCCTGCAGGGAGCATACCAGGTGGTGAACAAGAACCCGCTGGGTTCGGCCGCGGGGTATGGTTCTTCATTCCCGATAAACCGCACACTCACTACCCGTTTGCTGGGTTTCGGGGACCTGAATTATAATGTGGTGTACGCACAGATGGGTCGCGGCAAGGCGGAGAGGATCACCGCCATGGCCATGGCCAATATTGCGGAAACGATGGCACGGATGAGCATGGATATGTGCCTGTACCTGAACCAGAATTTTGATTTTGTGAGTTTCCCTGCAGAACTGACCACTGGCTCCAGCATTATGCCGCACAAAAAAAATCCGGATGTGTTTGAGCTGATCCGCTCGCATTGCAACCGCATCAAGGCATTGCCGAATGAGATCATGATGATGACTACCAACCTTCCTTCCGGCTATCACCGCGATCTGCAGCTACTGAAAGAGCACCTGTTCCCGGCTTTTCAAACCCTTAAAGACTGCATAGCCATGGCCACGCTCATGCTGTCCAATATAAGTATTAAAGAAGGATTGCTGGCCGATGAAAAATACAAATACCTCTTCAGCGTGGAAGAGGTGAACAGGCTGGTATTACAGGGTGTACCGTTCCGCGATGCGTATAAGCAGGTGGGGATGTCGATAGAAGAAGGCAGATTCACTTACCACGATACCGTACAGCATACCCATGAGGGAAGCATCGGCAACCTTGGCAACGAAGCCATAGCAGGTATGATGCAGAAAACCCTTGCGGGTTTTTCGTTTGCAGAAGTGGATGCCGCAATAGCTGCATTGCTGCAATAAACCCGGTGGTCAATTTTGTGAACCCTTTATCAATCCCACCCGGTATAAAGTAAACCTCATCACACCAAAATATCGTTTCTTTGACGCCTCAATTAAGTACCATGAAAAGAATGATCCTGGCAGTTGCGGGCAGCATGATGATAATGGCCGCATCGGCCCAGACCAAGAAACCTGTGACCACCAGGCCTGCTGCAGCCAAACCTGCTGCAACCAAACAGGCAGTTGCTACGCAAAAGCCTTTCAAAAATAACCTTGATAGTGCCAGTTACGCAATAGGCGTTAGCATATACAGGAGCCTGGAAAAAGACGGGCTGGGTAATATCAATATATCCCTTCTGCAGAAAGCCCTTACAGACCTGCAGCAGAAGAAAAAACCAGCACTCGATGATGCCTCCATAGGCGCATGCCTGTCGTTGCTGCAGCAACGGATCAGCGAGGAAAGAACAGCTGGTGCGCAAAAGAAAAATAAGGACTTTTTTGACCAGAACGGAAAACGCCCGGGCGTGGTTACCCTGCCCAGCGGTTTGCAATATGAAGTGCTGAAAGCAGGCAGCAGTGATCAGAAACCCACCCTGCAAAGCAAAGTTACCTGCCATTATGTAGGCACCTTACTGGATGGTTATAAATTCGACAGTTCCGTAGACCGCGGACAGCCTGCCACTTTCTCCATCGGTAATGTGATCTCCGGCTGGCAGGAAGCCCTGCAACTGATGACCGTAGGCAGCAAGAGGAAACTATACATTCCCCCCGCCCTCGGCTATGGCGATTCCGGCTCCGGCAATATTCCCCCGTCTTCCATACTCATCTTTGAAGTGGAGCTGCTCGGTATCGAATAAAAAATATAGACCCATATACATATCCTCATCCCTTACAACTTATTATTAAGGCGCCATCGGCGCCTTTTTTTATCATCCCCTCTTTCATTATCACAATAGCATATCATCACATCACTGTTGTCCGGGAAAATAATCTTTTTACCGTTCTTCACTTGAAAGTGTAGGATTATAGGCAATTTTCATAAGGTAAGCCCCCTCTTTAGCTGGCCGGACAACCTGCTCTCCGGATATAACCCCGGCTTTTAAGCCGTGGGAGGAACATGGTATGAAAGCAAAAGGGCTTTAGCCCGGACAGGTCCCATGAAGTGCGGCAGAGTGGTGGTGTACGGATACGACCTCTCTTGCGGAAGCATTTTGGGCTAAAGCCCTTTTTGAAATACCATGTCTGTGTCCCCAACTTAAAAGTTGGAGTTATTGCTACCGGGTGTTTTTCGCTTTTTCACCGGACAGCAGTGATGTGCTAATGAGAACGCTGACAAAAAAGCCTGACAATGAAATATTGTTACAACTGTATTCCATGTACAAACAGGCTACGAAAGGAGATTCGCCAGCCAACGGCCACGCCAACCTGTTTGATTTCGTTGCCAAATTCAAACACGAAGCATGCAGCAATACATTGCACTCGTAGCAAGCCTTAAATGAATTAACCAATGTGTTGATTCTCATAGCCCCCGCCATTATCAGGAGCATCCCCGGAGGAACTCAAATCGCAGCAGATACGCATCAGAATCGCACCAGATCACTTTCCATGAGTCGCATAAAATTGAATTTCAATGAATTAAAGCTCATAGAATGGGCTCATAATGGGCTCACATGAGCCCATTAAATCAGTTTGGTTCCTATCCCCGGCTAAATGCACCTGTTTTTTACTGGTTCTGGTTTTGTCCCGGACAGCAGTGATCAGCACATTATCACATTAGTTTTAACCTTCATTAACCTTTCCCAAAAGTTCATTAACTGCTTCCGCAGGCTGGCCGGTATATTTTCGTTTCCATAAAAACCGAAACATGTACCGGATCATTACGCTGCTTTTACTGATTATTTCCCCTTTCTTCCTGCACGCACAAAAATCACCCGCCAGTATCAGGGGTGTTGTTTACGATAGTATCTCGCATAAGGGATTGTCTTACGCTACCATCTCAGTAATAAGTGCAAAAGATTCTACACTGGTCACCTTTGCCAGGGCCGATTCATCCGGCAGGTTCCATATTCCGGCTATAGCAGAAGGCAGATACCTGCTCTCAGCCTCTTATGTGGGATTTGTACCTGTATGGAAAGATATAGCAGTGGTGAGCGGTACGGAGTTGATGCTGGGTAATATCCTTATGACCGATCTTCAGCATTCGGGCGATGTGACTGTTACAGCCAAACGGGCGCCGGTTACGATCAACAACGATACGCT
>DASVLZ010000393.1:0-1578 GCA_036384615.1 Sediminibacterium sp. | reverse complement strand
GCAGAACCCCTGAAGATCGTTTGCGGGGCAGCCAATGTGGTGGCAGGACAAAAAGTGGTGGTGGCCGGTATCGGTACTACTATCTATCCCGTAAGCGGCGACCCGCTGACCATGGAGAAAAGAAAGATCCGCGGCGAAGAGAGCCAGGGAATGATCTGCGCCGAAGATGAAATAGGGCTGGGCACTGCCCACGATGGCATTCTGGTACTGCCCGCCCATGCAAAACCGGGCGAACCGGCATCCGGCTATTTTGAAACGTATTCCGACTGGATATATGAAATAGGCCTTACACCCAACAGGATGGACGCCATGAGCCATTATGGTGTGGCAAGGGATGTATGCGCCTGGCTCACCCATCACCAGGGAGAGGCAAAACCCAGGTCGCCTTTCGGCAACAGCTTTTCGCCGGATAATACAAACCTTACGCTGAAAGTGTCTGTTGAAAATACAGCATCCTGCCCGAGGTATACGGGGGTAACGCTATCGGGACTTACCGTTACAGAATCGCCCCAATGGCTGAAGAACAGGCTGCAGGCTATCGGGCAGCGGCCGATCAACAATATTGTAGACATCACCAATTATATACTGCACGAAACCGGCCAGCCCCTGCATGCATTTGATGCCGACAGGATAACAGGCAATGAAGTGATCGTAAAGAACCTTCCCGAAGGCACGCCTTTTATTACACTGGATGAGAAGGAAAGAAAGCTGGGCGCGGAAGACCTGATGATCTGTAACGGCGCCGGTGAAGGGATGTGTATCGGTGGTGTTTTCGGAGGCATTAAGAGCGGGGTAACCGCATCTACCACGAACATATTCCTTGAAAGCGCCTGCTTTGATCCCGTGAGCATCCGTAAAACTTCCATGCGCCATGGATTGCGCACAGATGCGGCCACGCGTTTTGAAAAAGGAGTGGATATATCACAGGCAGTGAACGTGCTCAAACGAGCGGCATTGCTGATCAGGGAAGTGGCCGGGGGAACGATTTCCAGCGAGATAACAGATATCTATCCCAACCCGAAGCCGAAGACGGAAGTAGTGCTGAAAAACCATTACCTGAAGAAACTCAGCGGTAAAAACTATCATCCCGATAAAGTAAAACGTATACTTACTGCCCTGGGATTCGAGATCATCAAGGAAGGCCAGGACGAACTGCATATGGCAGTGCCCTATAGCAAACCGGATATTTCCATACAGGCGGATATTGTGGAGGAAGTGCTTCGTATAGACGGGCTGGATAATATTGAGATACCTGCTACGATAACGATCAGTCCCGCCGTGGAGCAGCTCGGTTTCAGGGAAG
Source organism: Sediminibacterium sp. (assembly GCA_036384615.1). Lineage (GTDB taxonomy): Bacteria > Bacteroidota > Bacteroidia > Chitinophagales > Chitinophagaceae > Sediminibacterium. Next base: position 275 of record DASVLZ010000393.1, on the reverse strand, counting down.
CATTGAAAAACAAGATCGCCGAATACCTCACAGGGCAGGGCTTTGTGGAAATACTCACCAACTCCATCACCAACAGCAAATACTTCAGCGAAGAGGAAAATGCAAGGGCTGTGAAGATGATCAATAACCTGAGTGCCGACCTGGATGTGCTGCGGCCGTCAATGGTGGAAACCGGGCTGGAAGCGATCGCCTATAATATTAACCGGCGCAACCAGAACCTGAAGTTTTTTGAATTTGGCAAGATATACTCCAGCGAAGCTGTTGGGAAATATGAA
>DASVLZ010000392.1:0-7970 GCA_036384615.1 Sediminibacterium sp. | reverse complement strand
CCGATTATGCGATCATTGTTACCGCTTATGAACAGGTGCATTCCATACCAGCCGTGGTGGCATCCATACTGAGTTCATCTTACGAACACTATATGGTGTATGTAGTGGCGGATAAATGTGATGTAAGCGGCCTTGTTTTTGATGATGCAAGAGTGGTGATACTCCGTCCCGAAAAAACACTGGCATCCAATACACGATCGCATTTTTACGCGATACGTCATTTTACAAGAATGCACACGCACCTTACCATTATTGACAGCGATAATATTGTTACCCCCACGTACCTCGCAGAGCTGAACCAGTATTTCAGGATGGGCTTTGCAGCAGTGCAGGGTGAGCGAAAGGCCAAGAACCTGGATACCACCTATGCCTGCCTCGATGCGGCCCGTGATATCTACTATCATTTTTATGACGGCAAACTGTTGTTCCATATCGGGTCTTCAGCTACGCTGGCCGGTTCAGGAATGGCATTTACGGTAGCATTGTACCGCGAATGCCTTGAATCGCTTGATATCAGCGGCGCGGGATTTGATAAGGTATTGCAGAGAGAGATCGTATCGCGAGGTTACCGCATTGCCTATAACGAGCGGGCAGTAGTGTATGATGAAAAAACATCCAGGCCCGAACAATTGGTCAAACAGCGTGCTCGGTGGATCAATACCTGGTTCAGGTATTTTTCATTTGGCTTTGGCTTATTGGGCAAAGGCATTGCCAAAGCCGACTGGAACCGGTTGGTCTTCGGCATCATATTGCTGCGGCCGCCTTTGTTCATCTTCCTGCTGGCATCTGCTGGCTGCCTTGTGGTAGACCTGTTGCTGGGCAATATAACAGGGGTATGGCTCTGGCTGCTGGCATTCGGCGCTTTTGTACTGGCGTTTGCCATTGCATTATTACGCTCCGGCACCGATAAAAGAATATACCTGTCGTTGTGGAATATACCTTCTTTTGTATTTTACCAGGTATTATCGCTGCTCAAAGTGCGGAAGGCCAACCGGCATTCTGTTGCCACACAGCATTATCATAAAGATGGCGGCGAAGCGCCGCTTCCGAAATAAAACGATGTTGCATGAAGGACCTGTTACGTTCCATATGCCAGAAGATATTGGGTTACCATAACTACCTGTATGTGTTTGCCCTGTTCAGCATCAGGCGTATACGCTGGGGCGGCGGACATGAAAAAGAGTTCCTGTATTTCATGGATATGATACCCGATGAAAAAGGTATTGTGCTGGATATAGGAGCCAATATCGGTGTGATGGCGGTAAGCATTGCTGTAAAGCGCAGGAAGGCTACTGTTTTTGCATTTGAACCGATACCCGATAACCAGCACACCATCGAAAAAGTAGTAAAACATTACAGGCTCAGCAACGTGCAGCTTTTCAGGACCGCACTGGGCGATGAGGCCGGTGAGATCAGGATGGTGGTTCCCGTGGTGGGTAATTCAAATATGCAGGGATTGAGCCATGTGGTGGAAGCGGGCCGGTCAACCGATGAAGGCCGGGTCTTTACCGTGCCGGTACAGCGGCTGGATGCGATACCCGAACTGGTTGCCGCAGAAAACATATCTGCCATCAAGATCGATGTAGAGAACTTTGAATATTATGTGTTGAAAGGCGCGCAGGCATTGCTCGAAAAACACAAGCCCGTGATCTATTGCGAACTGTGGAATAATGAAAGAAGAAAGTTGTGCCTGGATTATATGCAGGGGCTTGGCTATGCTGCCCGGATATTTGACAATGGCCGCCTGGTGGATTTCGCCGGCCAGGAAGGCATCAACTTTTTCTTCATCCCCAAATCCTGATAAACGTTATGCGGATAGATCCTGACATACAAAAACCACGGGAAATATATCCTCCGCAAAGAATACTGGCTTTGATCATTGCCTTCCTGAGTGTATTCGGTTTCTTCCTTAAAATACTGTTCTTCTGATGGATAACCACCATGATCCCATATCATGGGCAGTTACGCCCTCATCTAAAAAAAGCAGGCTGAAGAACTGGCTGCACAGAAAGGTAATGGTTGAAAAGCTGAACAATGCTCCCGGCTTCATCATACTATTGCTGGCAGCGGTTTGCATCGCCTGTATCACTGCTTTCGGCGGGTTGAAAACCGGTATGCTGCTGCTGGTGGCCGTCATCGCTATTCCTTCTTCGTATGGCATCGTGGCCTTTCCGAAGTTTGGCATACTGGTCATGCTCATACTGGCGTACCTCGTGTTTGCCATCATCAGGCTGGGCATTAGCTTTCCTGCGGGAACCATCATGGATGGGATAGAGGCATTGCTGGTGCTGGGGTTCTTCATCAAACAAAAAGAATACAGTGACTGGAGCATGGTGAAACACCCGGTAGGTATTATGATACTGGTATGGATAGCCTACAATATCCTCCAGGTGGGCAATCCCTGGGCAGAGTCGAGGCTGGCATGGTTGTATACGATCCGTTCCGTGGCTTTTGTTATGCTTACCTATTTCATCTTTGCCCTGCAGATACGCACAGTAGGTTTTCTCCGGCTCATTATATGGGTATGGATAGCGCTGGCAGGCGCTGTTGCCCTGTATGCGCTTAAACAGCAGTATATCGGGTTCTCCGCTTCGGAAAATGCCTGGCTGCAATCAGATCCGCTGGTGCAGGAGTTGTTGTTCATAGCAGGGCAGTGGCGCAAGTTTTCTTTTTTATCAGACCCTGTTGTGTTTTCCTATACGATGGTGATCAGCAGTATACTTACCGCCTGCGTGGCGCTGAGTGAAAAAAGGATTTGGCTCAAAGCATTGTTATGGGTACTCACGGCCATATTCCTCTACGTAATGCTTTTCTCCGGCACGCGGGGCGCTTATGTAATGGTGCCGGCGGCCATGGTGTTTTATGCTGTGCTGAACCTGAATAAAAAGGTATTATTCATCATGTGTGTGCTAGGCTGTTTCATAACGGCATTGATATTTGCGCCCATAGGCAATCCTACCATACAACGCTTTCAGTCGGCATTCAAGCCTTCGGCAGATGCTTCCTTCAACACCCGCAAGGCCAACCAGGAACGCATCAGGCCATATATCTTCTCGCATCCTTTCGGTGGGGGATTGGGAGCTACGGGTGTATGGGGGCAGCGGTTTGCTCCCTATTCCTTCCTCGCGCATTTTCCACCGGATAGTGGCGATGTGCGGGTGGCAGTGGAACTGGGATGGGTAGGCTTTCTTATTTTCTGCATACTGATGTTTGTGATACTGAAAACGGGTATCGATAATTATTATCGTATACGAGACCCCGAACTGAAGAGTTATTGCCTGGCCATGGTGCTGATCGTGTTTGCACTGAACATCGGCAACTATCCGCAGGAAGCATTGGTACAGTTTCCCACAAACATTTACTTTTATCTGGTAACAGCTATTATCGTGGTCACTTACCGCCTGGATAAACAAAAGGGTAACCGGTTAACATGATCGAGAACAGGGATATCGTTGTGGTAGGGCTCCAGCCCTGGGATACAGAGATCGGCAGCAACTGCCGCGATGTATCTATTGAGTTCAGTAAAAAGAACCGTGTGCTGTATGTAAACTACCCGCTCGACAGGGGCACCTGGTGGAAGAACAAAAAGGATCCCAAAGTGCAGAAACGCATGCGGGTGATCAAAGGAGAAGAAGATGGGCTGGTACAGATAGGCGATCATTTCTGGAATCTCTTCCCCGATGAAATGGCGGAATCCATCAACTGGATAAGGAATGATGCCCTGTTTACCTGGCTCAACAAGCGGAACGGTAAGCGTTATGCGCGCTCCATACAAAAAGCACTGGACCGTCTCGGATTCAGGGATATTATCCTTTTCAACGACAATGATATACTGAGAAGTTTTTACCTCAAGGATCTGTTACAACCCAGGACCAGCGTGTATTATTACCGCGATTACATCCTGGGTGTAGACTACTGGAAAGTGCATGGCGGTAAGCTGGAACCGCGGCTGATCGCCAAGAGCGATATCTGCTGCACCAATTCGCACCATTTCCGCGACTACTGCAAAAAATTCAATGCCTGTTCGTTTTATGTAGGCCAGGGCTGCGACCTGGGGCTGTTTACCGATAAAGGCCATATTGCCGTTGCGAAAGAAATGGCAGAGATCAAAGGCCCCGTGATCGGGTATGTAGGCGCATTACAGAGCCTGCGCCTCGACCTGGATATACTGGAATATATTGCCAAAAGCCGTCCCGGATGGAACCTGGTACTGGTTGGCCCGGAAGACAATGTGTTCAGGGCAAGCAGGCTGCATTTATACCCCAATATTTATTTTTTAGGCGGGCACCCTCCCGAAACGCTGCCGCAGTTCATCAAGGCATTTGATGTGTGCCTGAACCCGCAGCTGATCAATGAGGTAACCATCGGCAACTATCCCCGCAAGATCGATGAATACCTGGCTATGGGCAAGCCGGTGGTGGCTACACAGACAGATTTCATGAATGCCATCTTCAGCACCCACACGTACCTGGGTACCACACCGGAGGAATATGTACAGCTGATAGAACAGGCCCTTAAGGAAGATTCACCTGCCATGAGAGCAGAAAGGATACGGTATGCAGGCACGCATTCCTGGGAAGCGCATGTAAACGAAATATACAGGCATATCAGCGATTACGAAAAAGGTAATCCCTGTTGAACTTCAGGTGCCGGTACACTTCTCGGGCTATATGAATAAAAGGATTATTGCTTTCGCGAAACATATTCCGTTTCATGGTGCTGGGTTCCTCTGCTGAATTTTTCTGGAAGAAAAGCGACTGGTATGCATCGTAATAAATAGCCTTCCCTTTGTGTTTCAGGAACGACATCATCATATTGTATTCAGTCACATCGCCCTTTACCCCTTCTGTATACCTGCCGAATTTCTGCAGAAAATTACTCCTGCGCAGGTGCGGATGATCGCTGTAGCAATAAAATTTCCTGTAGCCGGGCAGCGTTATTTTGAAGATCATTTCTGAAAAACCTTTCCGGATGGGTTTGAGATAAGGGTACCTGAAATACGCATAGAACCTTGCCATATCCATGTCAGGTCTTTCTTCCATAATATCCATCGCATCCTTGAAATGTTCCGCAAAATCTGCAGCGGGTTCAAAGTCTTCCTGTACATACAATGTATACGGCGTGGTTACCGCATCCTGCCCTTTATTGATATTATTGCCCAGCCCCCTGTTTACCGGCGTAGTCACCAGCCTGAAACCAAGTTCGGGCTGTAAGGCATAGAGGCGGTCGAGATGTTCACTCCGGCTGCCATCATCCGATACCACTATATCGCCAAAGCTGCAATGGACGGCGGCAAAGGAACGCAGCAGCCTCTCCAGCGACTGGCTGCGGTTGTAATGCGTTACCAGCAGGGTTGTATCGGGGAAACAGGCCGTTTGCATGAGAATGGTTACGGTTTTTTGGATAACAGGTCAAGGCTCCAGCGCAGGAATTTCAGTTTCAGGTACAGGAAACGCAATGCCAGCACAAAAGGATTACGGCTCTGCCGCCAGTCGGCCCTTTCCATGGTGCTGGGCTCATCGGGTGAATTTTTCTGGTAGAACAGAGTAGTAAACTCGTCATATGTAATACCCCTTGCCTTTTTTTTGATGAAGGAGAGGCTCATCAGGTATTCGGTGCGGTCTCCCGGAACGCCCTCTGTATACCGCCCGAACCTCCTGAAAAAATCACTTCTTCTCAGGTGCGGATGATCACTGTAAAAATAAAATTTCAGGTGGTTGGTATACCAGGGCTCACCGTGGAATACCATTTCCGAAAAACCCTGGCCGTAAGGTTTTGTATACGGATAAGGGAAATAGGCATAGAACCTCGCGATCTCCAGGCCCCGGTCTTTTTCCATGATGGCCAGCGCATCTGCAAAATGCTCCGGAAAAACGGGCGATGGCTCAAAATCTTCCTGCACATACAGCGTATAGGGAAGGGTTACTGCATCCTGGCCTTTGTTGATATTGTTGCCAAGCCCTTTGTTTACGGGTGTGGTAATAAGCGTAAAGGAAAATTGCTCCTGCAGCTGCCTGATCGCGGAAAGATGTTCTTCGCGGCTGCCATCATCAGATACTACTACTTCTCCAAAGGAGCACTGCAGGTTGCGGAATGCGGTCAGCAACCTTTCCAGTGAGCGGCTGCGGTTATAATGTGTAACCAGCAGGCTTATCTTTTCAAAATTAAAAGAGGTGTTTCCCATCGCTGACCGTAAATTTATTCAAGGTAAGCCAGAATCGCGCGCTGATGATTGAATTTGTGTATTTTCATCCGGATGCTGCAAAAGATCATAACCTATACCCGCAATAAATATTTCCTGTCGCTGGCAGGCAATGCCACCATGTCGGTATTCGGCCTGGTGATTGCGGCAGTATTGTACCGCGCCCTGCCCAAGGCCGAGCTGGGCGTATGGGTCTTTTTTCAATCCACTTTATTGCTGATAGATACTTTCCGGGCAGGCTTCATCACTACTGCGTTCATCAAATTCCATGCAGGGGCGGGGAAGCAAAGGGCCGATGAAATACTGGGCTCCACCTGGTATATTGCCCTGTGCATTACCGGCGGTTTTATCCTGCTCAATATACCCGCATTCCTGCTGGTAAGCTATGTGAGCAATGAAGGCCTGCTGTTCTTCCTGAAATGGTTTGGCATTACCTACCTCTGCACGCTCCCTTCGTTTATTGCCACCTGCGTGGTGCAGTCGCAGCAGCGGTTCGACAGGCTGCTGTACATACGTTTCCTGAGCCAGGCGTTATTTATCATCGGCATCATTGCATTGATCGTAACCGGGCATAACAATCTCCAGAACATCATTTATGCCAACCTGGTAGCTGCCATCATCACCAGCCTGTTTACCATGGTCAAAGGCTGGGCCGGCCTGCGCACGCTGGCAAAACGCAGCCGGCAGGGCATTGCCGATATGTTCCATTTCGGAAAATACAGTGTGGGCACCACTTTCGGGGCCAACCTGTTCCGCAGTTCGGATACCTTCATCATCAACTTCATGCTGGGGCCTGAAGCACTGGCCATCTATAACCTGGGCCAGCGGCTGATGGAAGTAGTGGAGATACCACTGCGCAGCTTTGCCGCCACCGCCATGCCATCGCTTTCAGAAGCGTTTAACCAGGGTAATAAAGAACGTGTGATACAGATCATGAAGAAATATATAGGCATGCTTACCGTGGCGCTCATACCCGTGGCGATCATAGCCGTACTGCTTGCCGATGTGGCCGTAGCCCTGATCGGCGGAGGCAAATATGTGCACACGGAAGCGGCCAATGTGCTGCGGTTGTTTATGACCTTTGCCCTGCTGTACCCGGCAGACAGGTTCCTCGCACTTACATTGGATGTGATCCACCGGCCGCGGGTAAATTTCATCAAGGTATTCGTGATGCTGTTCTTCAACATCACCGGCGATATTGCGGGCATCTGGTTGCTGGGAAACATCTATGGTGTGGCCATCACTACGGTAATACCTACCATAATAGGTGTGCTGGTAGGATATTATGCATTGCGCAAGTACCGGCATTTTTCCATACCGGAGATGTATTCGGGCGGATACCGGGAGATCAGGCAGCTGGTGGCGGAACGGCTCGGAAAAAAAAGACAGGATACTCAGTAACTCCTTTCACGTTGTTTGTATACCGAAGTGATCAGGGCATAGATGCCCGCAAATACGATCATGAGGGAGATCAGGTCCATAAGGGTAAAGCCGTCATGGTCGTTGAACAGGAACAGGGTATACATTTCAAAGCTCGGCGGTGTAGGCAGCACGATCATGGCAAAGCCCAGCATGATGATCAGCAGGGAAACAATAATGCGGAAAGTGCCGGAAATATTCCTTCTTTCCTTTTCCTTTTTACGCAGGTACAATTTGCCATTCTGCCTGCAAAGCAGCAAAGGCGAATCATCAGAGCCGTGTGTGGAAAGAGTTTGATCAATGATCTCCATATCCCGGTAACCGGGAAGGCTTTTGATAGCGTCTGTGA
>DASVLZ010000391.1:0-5737 GCA_036384615.1 Sediminibacterium sp. | reverse complement strand
GATAAACGGTCTTTCGAAAAATCCCAGAAAACACCTTCTGAAAGCGCAGATACTGTTGTGGTGATCTCGCCTGTAAATTTCATCGCTATAAAATCACCGGGCAGCATGCATGCAGCCGCCTGCTCATATATGTGCGGTTCATTTTCTTTTACCCAGGCCAGTTTGGATGCGGTGAAATTACCCGGCGAATTCAATAATGATGAGAGACAATTTCTTTCGCCAATGGACTTGAATGCCTTATTGCCAATGGATACTGCACGGCTATCGCACCAGATGATGCTGTCGCGCAATACATGCTGGTCCTTATCTGTGATTACCAGGCCATGCATCTGGTATCCTATGCCGATGGCCCCGATATCTTTCGGATCATATTTCTGGGAGGAATGTGCTTTCAGTATGGCTTCCTGTACATGCAGCCACCACATTTCGGGAGATTGCTCCGCCCATCCCGGTCCATTGGATACGATACCGGTTTCCGTTTCGGGATAACGGGCAGAAACCATGCATTGCTGTGTATCCGCATCTATGATGGAAACCTTTACCGAAGACGTGCCAACATCAATTCCTAATAATAACATGGACTGCGTTTAATAATTCACTCAATTTACGCTTTCAATCATGTATTGAAAGAAAAAAGCCACCAGGGAAGAATCCCCGGTGGGACTGCCTAAATTGCTCACTATTATAACCAAAAACGTTTGTTCAATTTGTTGTTCATCATTTGCCTTTAAAGCCTGACAATAAGCTGTAAAAGGCCGGTTTTTTACCGTAGCTGTTGTCGAACAGCAGCGGCGCATCTGTTTTCTTCTGGCTGGTGATGATCCAGCTGTCACTATCCGCTATTCCCCACACCATGAATCCGTACCGCTGCGGTTGCGGCACATTCTGTATATAAGCGTTCAGCACATATTTGTACATGCTGGCCTGTGCCTCCAGCGCTGTTTTGCCGGCAACGAACCCGGTAACATCATTCGGGTTCACACGCACATCGAGTTCCGATACGCGCACTTTCAGTCCTGTTGCCGCCAGTTTTTTGAATGCGTTATCAATCCCTGATAAAGGGGTATTGATACTGATATGCATCTGGGTTCCGATGCCATCTATTTTAGCCCCCTGGGCTTTCAGTTCATTTACATAACTGATCAGCGAATCCAGTTTTGCGGGGTTATATTCCAGGTTGTATTCGTTGATGAACAGCAGGGCATTGGGGTCAGCCGCTTTGGCATACTGGAATGCTTTCAGCGCATATCCCCTTCCGAGGTATTGCGACCAGTAAAAAGCATCCCCCGTGGTGGTTCCTGTATTGGTGCGGAGGCCGCTGTTGCCATCCATCATCGGTTCATTCACCACATCCCAGGCTTTTACTTTCCCTGCATAGCGCATCATGCTGGCGCGTATGAACCTGCTCATGGCAGAATCAATAGCTATTGCCACCTGTTGGGTATTGCCTACTGTCAAAGAGCGTAAATAATTGCCGTTCTGGTTCTGGTGCCATACGAGTGTATGACCATATACTTCCAGCCCGGCATTGTTGCAGAGCGCCAGTAATTCATCTGCGCTGCTGAAATCAAAACTGCCGTCATCTTTTACGATGGCGCCATGTTTCATCTGATATCCGAAGGTTACCACGGAGGCTTCGCGTTTTACAACAGCGGCATAAGCCTGGTTTTGTTTGAACAATCCATATTCTATCGCCAGGCCAAAGGGGAACCCGCTGTTGGCGGCGCTTTTCAAGGTACCTACCGTATCCTGGTTCACCGTGCCGGTGCCTCCTGTTCCGTTGCCGCCGTTGGCTCCTCCGTTGCCGCCTGTTTTTTTACAGGCTACCATCATCAGTAAACACATCACCGGCAACACTGCCTTGCGAAAATCCATCTCCATGTTACAATATGGTATTACAGATCATTTTGTTTGCAGCCGTTCATTGAGAGGAACCGCGCTGTAGGTAAGGGAAGGTGAATATGCATTCACCTTCCCTGTCAAGTTCCTATTACAACATAAAGAATCAGCATTCAAATGATAACGGGTTCCGGAGAACAGCCGTTACCGGTTCATCATTTATAACCCGGATTCTGGAAAGCCGCTTTTTCATCGGCAGTAGCTTCCATACCATCGAGTTGTCCCTGCGGAATGGGGCGCAGGTAGAGATAGGGCTGAATACTGCGGTTATAGGTTACTTGTGTGTGATCTCCCTTATTACTTCCGCAGATGATATAGCTGGATGCCAGCTCAGTCCATTTCTGCGTACGCACCAGGTCAAACCAACGCATGCCTACACCATAGTATTCACGGGAGCGTTCTGCCAGGATATAATTGATGTCAATGGTTGCCGGTGTAGCTGCTGTCATTGCAGCACTATTGTCCTGCACTTTGGCTGCATTAGCGCTGTTATCGAAACGCCATTTGCCTGCACGGGCACGTATTACATTGATCAGGTCTCTTGCGCTCCTGCCTGCTACAGGTGTTGCTCCTTTCACTGCCGCTTCAGCTCCTACGAAATAGAATTCAGAAAAGTAAGCGATGTTATAAGGGCGGGTACTGGCTGCATTGGGCTGACCGAGGCCTGTACCGTTATCTGTACGGTATTCACCCAGTTTCCAGAGACCTGGATAAACGATCCTGCTGATACCTTTGGGAGATACCACGAAATCAGCTCTCCCTGCCATTTCCCCGGCGCCAATGTTGCTGCGGCCTGCACCGCTGGGGTATGTGATGGGCGTTACCGGCTCATCATTCAGGAAGCTCAGTATTGCATCGCCGGGCATTACCGGTAACCCGTTGGCATTGTACAGAACGGCATTGGAAATGCCTGCCTTGGGCCAGTTGCCACGGTAAACGGTCACAAAAGTGCCATCATACCTTGAATCCTCTGTTTTATTGGAAAAGGTATTCACGATAGAATTGTACGTGGGGCACATACGTGTCCAGGGACGGCCAAGAGGCTGTACCGCTTCACGCTGAACAGAATTCACACTGCTTGTCCAGGCAGCCGTAGTACCACTCTTAAGCTCGGTATAGTTCCATGTCATCATCCAACCGGCAAAGTTGTCCGCCCCACCGCCGTTGCCGTATGTAAGGCTGGCGCCGTTATATTGTTCGCTGGTCTGTGTATGGTCGGCATACATCAGTATTTCCTTGTTACGGTCATTCGCACCAAGATGCACATCATAGAATGTAGGCTGCAGGCCAAAAGGTCCGGGATCATCGATACCGGCTATTGCCATATCATACGCCTGCTGGAAATAATATTTGGCATCATGACCACCCGGATCCTTGCGGTCGCTCGTGGGATAAGTGGGAATATTGTTCGGGTTTTCCAGCCACCATGCATAAGTCAGGTAAGCTTTAGCCAGGAACAAACGTGCCAGCGTTTTGGTGGCAGTGCCGGTAAGGCGCCCTGTTGCCGGCAGATCTGTTACTGCGGCCTGCAGATCAGGGAGAATAGCTTTACTATACACTTCTGCCACGGTATTACGTTTGGATGTTCTTACCGGAGTGGTATTGAACTTCAATTCTCCTGACCCGAGATCCAGCGGCACACCTCCGAATGTCTGTACCAGCTGGAAATAATAGAATGCGCGGAAAAATTTGGCCTCTGCAATCAGGGATTTCGCAAGGCCTACCTGGGTGGCATTCTCAATAATACCACTGGTGGTATTGATGGCTGTAAAGGCATTGCCCCATAACACATCGGCGCGGCTGGTAGTGGAAGTAATGTCGCCATTACCGCTTACATCCATCACTTTAAAGTTCTGATCGGCGCTTTGGGCGAAGGTTACTTCATCAGTACCGGTTTCGCCTGTGTTGTAGTAATAGGCATTACCATAAATATTACGCAGGGTGGAGTACAGGGAAGTTAATCCCCCGTTCACACCAGCTTCTGTTTGAAAGAAGCCGGGAGTATAGATACTGCGTGGCTGTTCTTCCAGGATCTTCTTACATCCCGTTGAAAACGCCACCAGCAGCGCTGCTCCCAAAAGGGTTTTTATCTGAATGTGTTTCATATCTGATGATTTTAAAATGTCATATTAAGACCCACCACGTAATTACGGGTAGACGGTGTATTGAAACCTACTGTCAGCAGGCGGCTCTGATAACCACCAGTGGCAACGTTCTGGTTACCTAATGAGTTGGTTTCAGGATCCACGCCCATTTCTTTATAGAACGGTGAGAACATCACAAACGGGTTCTGTACTGTAAAGTAGAGCCTCAGGTTGCTGATGCCTGACCGTTTCATCCAGCTGGCCTGTGCCAGGTTATACCCGAGAGAGATGGTCCTGATCTTCATATAAGATCCATCGAAATAGCTCAGCGTGCTGGCATATTTCGGGTTATCACTGCTCATGATACCACCGGGTTTCGGATACTTCGCGTCTGTGTTATCGGTAGTCCAGTAATCGATCTTGATATTGTTCCTGCGGCCGCTTTCGAGGTTCAGGTAACCATAAGGACCATTCAGGTTGCTGATAAGGATACCACCGCTTTTAAAAGCGCCTACAACACTCAGGTCAAATCCTTTATACGTTACCCGGGTATTGAAGCCTCCCTGGAAATCAGGATCCACATCCATTACCTGGCGGTCATCCGGGCCAATGGCCCTTACAGGCGTACCGTCTGATTTATAATCGCCGGTATATTTTACTTTGATCATACCCACATTACCACCCGGTTCCAGAACGCTGAGGTAGGTATCCTTGGATTGCCATAATCCCACATATTGGTAATCGAAGAGTGCATTGATGTTATGGCCTACGAACCAGCCATTGCCTTCGTCTTTCACCTGGCCCGATGCAAGCGCCACCAGTTTATTGCGGTTGGCATAGAAGTTCACGCCGGCATCCCAGCTCCATCCATTCTTATTGTCGATGATGGTTCCGTTCAGGCTAAGCTCAATACCCTTGTTCTGTGTTTGTCCGATATTGGCTGTATAGCTGCTCACACCAGAGGTCGGGGGCAGGCCAACACCGAGCAGGATATCCTTGGTATTGGTAACATAGTATTCGATCTTACCGGAAAGACGGTTCTTCAACAGTGTGAAGTCAAGGCCGAAGTTCCATGTTTCTGAATACTCCCATCCCAGTTTGCTGTTGGGAAGCTGCGATACATAATAGCCTGTGGCATATGTGTTATCGCCGAAGTTATACGGATTAGTGGCAAGACGTCCCAGTGTAGCATAAGGCGCAATGGCCTGGTTGGAAGTCTGACCATAACCGGCAAACAGTTTCAACCTGTCTACCCATGTTACATTCTGCATGAAAGACTCATTGCTGATATTCCAGCCCGCAGAAACGGCGGGATAAGTATGCCACTGGAAGCCGGAAGCCAGCCTTGATGAGGCATCTGAACGAACTGTGGCAGACAGCATATAACGGTTGTCATAGGAATACATCACACGTCCCATAAGAGAGGTGAGCCCCCACATCTGGTAATCCTGCCCGTTAGGGTCCACAGTAATGTCCGTGGAATTCGCCTGGCCTATGTTATAAAACTGGAATGCATCTGACGGAATGTTCTTGGCAGACATACTGGAACGGTTGTATTTGTTCCTTTCAGCTGAATACAGCGCCACTACATTTACGTTGTGTTTTTGTGCAAATGTGCGGTCGTATGTCAACATGTTCTCAATTACCCAGTGGTATGTTTTCCTGTTATCAACGGAAGCGGTTGAAGGTGTAGTTGCATTTACATTATTGATGCCTACGCCTGTATAGGAACCGCCATTCTGCTCAATGAAATC
>DASVLZ010000390.1:0-3374 GCA_036384615.1 Sediminibacterium sp. | reverse complement strand
TGTTTTCGGAATAGTACTGGCGATAGCGCTTGTAGTGGACCTGGGTGTGCTGAGCAAAAAGAACCAGACGGTTTCCATTAAACAGGCCCTGCTGCAAACTGCTTTCTGGGTGGCGCTCGCCATGGCCTTCTTCGTTTTTCTTCTGCTCGAAGGGCCTATGCTGGCTTCGGAAGACATCAGCAAAAATCCCGCGCATAATGTTTCGCAGTACCAGCTGGCGCTGGAATTTCTCAGCGCTTACCTGATGGAATGGAGCCTGAGCGTTGACAATATCTTCGTGTTCATCCTTATCTTCAAATCGTTCTCGGTAAAGCCCGTACATTATCCGCGTGTATTGCTGGTAGGTATATTGATGGCCATTATTTTCAGGGTAGTATTCATTACGCTCGGCGTGGCGCTGGTAGCCAGGTTTCATTGGGTGCTCTACATCTTTGGTGTATTCCTGTTATATACCGGCTACAAAATGTTTACAAGCAACGATGAAGAACAGTTCGATCCGCATGAGACCAAAGTATACCGGTGGATGCAGAAATTCATTCCGCTGATCAACAGCGATGTGGATGGCAAATACTGGTTAAAGCAAAACGGCAAAAGAGTATTTACCCCGCTCTTCGTGGTAGTGGTATTACTGGCGGCGATAGACCTGGTATTTGCGCTGGATTCCATACCTGCGGTGATGGGTATTTCAAAAGATGCACTGGTGATCTATACTTCCAACATATTTGCGGTGCTGGGTCTTCGCAGCCTTTTCTTCCTGCTGCGCGGCGCCGTATCCAAGTTCGATTACCTGCAGCAGGGTATTGCAATAGTGCTGGTGTTTATCGGAGCAAAAATGCTGGGAGAACATTATATCTCCCAATGGCTCGGCAAGAATGCACAGGTGATATTATCGCTCGGCGTCATCCTTTTATGTATCAGCGGGTCAATACTGTACTCGATATACCACCAGAAAAAAGGCACACCGGCAGACGAGGAGGGTAACTGAGCAGCCGGGGTTGCTTCACTAACAAACATCCATGGCTTATTCCATACAAGATATCGCCGGTATTGTGCATGCTGATCTCATCGGGGGTAATGCAGGTGACAGAATGATCGGCCAGTTGCTGATAGACAGCCGCAAGGTGGTTTTTCCCGGCGAGTCACTATTCTTTGCCATTGCAGGCCCGAGAAGAGATGGGCATCGTTTTATCAGTGAAGTGTATGAAAGGGGCGTGCGCTGTTTTGTAGTAAAACATGGTTTTGATGCAGGCGCTTTTCCCGAAGGCATTTTTCTTTATGTGCAGGATGTACTGGCCGCGTTGCAGCAGCTGGCGGCATACCATCGCAGGCAATTTACTATACCGGTTATCGGTATTACGGGAAGCAATGGTAAAACAGTGGTTAAGGAATGGCTGTATCAACTGCTGCGGCAGGATCACCGGGTGGTGCGCAGTCCCCGCAGTTATAATTCACAGGTTGGCGTTCCGTTGAGTGTATGGCAGATGAACAGCAGCCATACGCTGGCCATTTTTGAAGCGGGCATATCTGCACCAGGCGAAATGGACCGGCTGGCTGAGATGATCCAACCTACCATAGGTGTTTTTACCAGTCTTGGTAATGCGCATGATGAAGGCTTTGCCGGCATGGCAGAGAAACTGAAGGAGAAGATGCAACTGTTCATCCATGCATCCCATGTGGTGGTGAATAAAGATTCCGTATGCCATGCCACGCATGAAAATAACATGGTATCCTTCCCCTCCGGCAAGCTGTTTTCATGGAGCCGGAAAGCCGGTGCTGAAGTAACTGTAATAAAGGAGGAAAGGCTGGCCTCTTCTGTAAAAGTAACCGTTGTATACGGCTCATCTGAACTGGAGTTCATTATTCCATTCACAGACAGGATATCCGCAGACAATGCATTTACCTGTATTGCAGTAATGTTGTTGCTGGGATATGATGCCGCAGTGATCAACGACCGCCTGCAGCAGCTGGATCCCGTGGATATGCGGATGCAGCTGAAAAAAGGGATCAACAACTGTCACCTGCTGAACGATAGTTACAGCAATGATATGGCTTCCCTCGGACTGGCGCTGGATTACCTGCAGCAACAGGCAGGCGATCATAAGAAAATACTGATCCTGTCTGATATACTGCAATCGGGGCAGGAAGAAACCTTCCTGTACACGCAGGTGGCACAGCAGCTGCGTGCGAGGAATATCGACAGG
Source organism: Sediminibacterium sp. (assembly GCA_036384615.1). Lineage (GTDB taxonomy): Bacteria > Bacteroidota > Bacteroidia > Chitinophagales > Chitinophagaceae > Sediminibacterium. The sequence goes on along the minus strand of DASVLZ010000390.1, from coordinate 1,173 downwards.
CTTATCGGCATCGGCCCCGCGATAATGCGGAATGTATCTGTATTGGATGCAGGCAAAGACGATCTGTTCTTTGCATCTGTGGAAGATTTTTTTCACCGTGTAACGCAGCAGCAATTTCGTGATGAATATATATTGCTGAAAGGCGCACGGGTATTTGAACTGGAACGTATATCTGCCTGGCTGGAGCAGAAAGTGCATCAGACCGTAATGGAGATCAATCTGTCTGCCATGGTGCATAACCTGAAAGTATACCAGCAGCACCTGCATCCATCCACCAAACTCATGGCCATGGTAAAAGCCTTCAGCTATGGCAGCGGAAGTGATGAAGTGGCTCGCATACTCCAGTTCCACAAAGTGGATTACCTGGCTGTGGCATATGCAGATGAAGGAGTTGAATTAAGGAAAGCAGGCATCAGCCTCCCCATCATAGTAATGAATGCGGATGAAGCAGGTTTTGAAGCGCTGGTGAATTACGACCTGGAGCCGGAGATATATTCCTTTGGCATCCTGCATGCACTGGATGCATACCTCTCCCAACAGGGCATCAACCGGTTCCCCGTGCATATCAAATTCAATACGGGTATGAATAGGCTGGGCTTTGAAGTAGCAGAAGCTGCGGCGCTCGGTAACCTGCTGTGTAGTAAGGAAACCCTGGCGGTGCGGTCTGTTTTCAGTCACCTCGTGGCGAGTGAGGCTGCCGAACATGATGCTTTTACACAGCAGCAGGTGCAATGGTTTGAAGAAGCCTGTGCCGTATTACAGGAAGCTATCGGTTACGGGTTCATCAAACATATGGCTAATACAGGGGCTATTTTCCGGCATCCCGCTTACCAGTTTAATATGGTAAGACTGGGTATTGGATTATATGGAGTTGACACAGCCGCGCAACAACATATATCACTGGAAACCGTGGTTACGGTAAGGTCTACCGTGGCACAGGTAAGGAATGTGGCAAAGGGAGAAAGCGTGGGATATAGCCGTAAAGGTATAGTGCAGCGCAACAGTATGATCGCTACGGTACGGATAGGGTATGCGGATGGGTTTAACCGGAAACTGGGTAATGGCGCCGGCAGCATGCTGGTGCACGGCAGGCTGGCGCCGGTGGTGGGTAATGTGTGCATGGATATGACCATGATCGATGTAACCGATATACCGGGAGTAAAAGAAGGCGAT
>DASVLZ010000389.1:0-1920 GCA_036384615.1 Sediminibacterium sp. | reverse complement strand
AGGTTGAGCCGGTAATACAATGGCAGCAGCACAAAAGCGATCATGATATAGCCGATCAGGTACCCGAGCGTGATCTGGAAATAGGCAAACGATTCCCTGGAAACAGCTCCCGGCACGCTTACGAAAGTTACGCCGCTGAGCGAGGTACCGATCATACCGAATGCCACCAGCATCCAGTTACTGTTGCGGTTCCCGATAAAGAATGATTCGTTATTACTGTTCCTGCCAGTGCGCCAGGCAACGGTGAGCAGGAGAAGGAAATAGGCTACAACAAAAATGAACAGTACGGCAGGCGACATAATAGCGTAATTGATTGAATCGATGACTGGCACATAAAATGTGCTAACAAGGTTGAAAAGTAGTAAAAATATTTCACCTATTTTGCCCTCTAAATCCCAGCTCCCTGCTCATGTCATCCGCGCTCAACAGCATTGCCGTATTCTGCGGCTCCAAAACAGGTACTGATCCCTTATATGAACAGCATGCATCCGAACTTGGCAGGCTGATGGCCAGCAAACATATACGGCTGGTATATGGCGGCGGCAATAAAGGACTGATGGGTGCCGTGGCCAATGCAGTGATGCATGGCGGCGGGGAAGTAGTGGGCGTAATACCGCGTATTTTGCTGGAATGGGAACACCAGCACCGGGGCATCACCGACCTTCGCGTGGTGGATGATATGCATGTGCGCAAACGTATGATGTACGAACTATGCGATGCTGCCGTGGTATTGCCCGGCGGTAATGGTACGCTGGATGAATTGTTTGAAATGCTTACATGGAATACGCTCAATATCCACAACAAAAAGATCGTGTTGCTGAATACGGCGGGATTCTATACACAACTGATAGCACATATTAACCAGATGGCAAAATGCGGATTCCTGTACAACGACTGGCAGGAAAGACTGATCGTTTGTGATGATCCCCTGTCGGCCATTAACGCTTTGGCCTGAGATAGAACCCGAATCCCGCGCGGAATACCGGCATGGGATCGTTGTTGAAATCGCGGTAGGGTGAACTCCTGTTATCCAGCACATCTATCATCAGCGTTATATACGAAAGACGGCTGCCCACTACCCTCGAACCATAGCCGATGCCGAGCAGCAGGCTGCCCACATTATAGTTGTTCTTGTAGCTGGTTCCGGAAGGAATGTCTTTGATGGACTGGTCTATCCAGTTATGTTCTGCCTGTACCTGTACATGCAGGAAATCCAGGGGCCATATGCGCAGGTAGGGGCCACCGCCATAGGTAAAGCTTTTTCTTTTTTCCACCACCTGGTTATTGAAGTCTACAAAGCTCTGTGAAAAATAGTTGAGGTTAAGACCAATACCTGCATCCAGCCACCTGGTAACGCTGTATCCGATCTCTGGATTGATACCCGCATTAAAAGAGCGGTTAGATAACCCCAGGTTCAACCCTGCACCCAGGTAGATATTCTCCCTTTTGAATTTTCCTCTGGTATCATCTGCTGTGGTACCATCCTGCGCAAATGCGGAAACGGTGCAGAACAGCATCAGTAAAACAACTATCCATGTATTGCGTTTCATAGGGGGAGTTATTTATGCAAACCTAATCATTAGGCAAGATCGAATATCTTACCTGCATTTAAAATATTGTTAGGATCAAACACGCGCTTGATGCCGCGCATCAGCTCGATGTTCTGTTGTTTGAAAACGGTATCGAGATAAGGTTTCTGGATCAGTCCCACCCCATGTTCCCCGCTGATGGTGCCGCCGAGGCTATGCACCAGGCGAAACAGGTCTGCCAGGGCCTTATTCATTTCTGCATTGCCATGACTGTTCTTGATCGAAGGATGGTTAATGCGGATATGCAGGTTGCCATCGCCCGCATGGCCATAGCATACAGCTTCAAAACCGTATTGTTTTCCCAATTCCTTTACGCCCCTTACGAGTGCAG
>DASVLZ010000388.1:0-11311 GCA_036384615.1 Sediminibacterium sp. | reverse complement strand
GAGAAATTATCTGTTATTAAAGGTATCGGTGCGGAACATATCTTCCTCGGCAATGGAAGCGATGAATGTATAGACCTGTTGTTCCGGAGTTTCTGCGAACCGGGAAAAGACAATGTGATCATTTGTCCGCCCACCTACGGCATGTACGAGGTAAGCGCCCATATCAATGATGTGGCCGTACGCAAAGCGCCGCTGACGGAAGATTTCCAGCTGGACCTTGTGCATCTCGAAACACTTACAGATGCCAACACCAAGATCATCTGGCTTTGCTCACCCAATAATCCCACCGGTAATTCACTGCACCGAGAGGATATGGAAACGGTGCTCAATAATTTCAACGGCCTGGTGGTGATTGATGAAGCGTATATCAATTTTGCCCGGCAGAAAACGTTTATACAGGAACTTACCGAATACCCGAACCTGGTGGTGATGCAGACATTCAGCAAAGCCTGGGGACTGGCAGGTCTGCGGCTGGGAATGGCATTTGGGTCAACAGCTATTATAGAGGTGCTGGATAAAGTGAAACCTCCCTACAATATTAACCAGGCCACACAGGAGCTGGTACTGAAAGCGCTGGAAGAGGTAGGGCAGGTGAACGATATGATTAAACTGCTGGTAGATATGCGCGGGGCGCTGGCAGATGTATTCCGTTCCATGCCAACGGTGGAGCAGGTATATCCCTCGGATGCCAATTTCCTGCTGGTGAAAATAAAGGATGCAAGAAAGGTCTACGAATTCATGCTCGGCAAAGGCATTGTGCTGCGCGACCGGAGCAATGTGACCCTCTGCGAGGACTGCCTCCGCATCACCATCGGCACAGAGCAGGAAAATACCCTTCTTGTGGATGCCATGCACGACTGGTACAGCATCCCCGAATAAAATCCCCAAATCCGCGGTATCTGTGATCCAATCATTGTAATTTTCCTCTTTAAATACCATCATAAAACCATCCATATGAAAAAAGCGCTCCGTTTCTGTATGCTGGCGGCCATATTTACCGGGTATGGCATTTCCATTGCCAGGGCATCTGGTGATGACCCGAAGAAAAAAAAGGCAAAGACAGTAGTGGCCGATGCCGATAATGCGGGACTGAAACTGCCGGCAGGTTTTGGCGCACTGGTAGTGGCAGAGAACCTGGGCAAGGCAAGGCATCTTACTGTAACTCCCCAGGGAGATGTATATGTAAAGATCAACGGCCGAGTGAATGGCAAGGGTATCACACGCCTGCATGATACAGATGGTGATGGCAAGGCCGACCAGGTCACCGGCTTCGGCGATTATGGTGGAACAGGTATTACCATCAAGGATGGCTACTTATATGCTTCCTCCGATGAAGAGGTTTTCAGGTACAAACTGGATGATAAAGGAAATGTGACCAACCCATCTCAGCCCGAAAAGATCATTACGGGACTGATCAACCGCCGCCAGCATGAATCCAAATCGGTTGTGCTGGATAACCAGGGTAATATTTATGTGAACATCGGCGCCTATTCCAATTCCTGCCAGGAGAGGGACAGGCAAACAGGTTCCCTGGGCAGGATGCCATGCCCCGTACTCGATTCGGCAGGAGGCATCTGGCAGTTCAGCGCATCAAAAACCAACCAGACTTATGGTGATGGTGTACGGTATGCAACAGGATTGCGCAATGTGGTGGGGCTCGACTGGAACCAGCAGGCCAACCAGTTGTTTGTGATGCAGCACGGACGTGATGACCTGCACAATATTTTCCCCGCACTGTTCTCTGATAAAGACAATGCGGAACTTCCCGCAGAATGTATGTATGCTTTGAAGAAAGGCGGTAATGCGGGCTGGCCTTATATTTATTATGATCCCCTCCAGAACAAAAAAATGTTAGCGCCCGAGTATGGCGGCGATGGCAAAAAAGAAGGCGGTAAGGATGCGATAGACCCTGTAGCGGTTTTTCCTGCCCACCTGGCGCCCAATGCCATGCTGTTTTATACAGGCGATATGTTCCCTGCAAAATATAAGAACGGTGCTTTTATTGCTTTCCATGGTTCATGGAACAGGGCGCCGCTGCCGCAGGAAGGATATTATGTGGCATTTATTCCTTTCGAGAACGGCAAACCCAGCGGCAAATGGGAAATATTCGCCAACGGCTTCGCCGGTGTTGACAATATCACTCCCCGCTCTGCGCAGCACCGCCCCTGCGGCCTGGCACAGGGACCTGACGGTTCTTTATATGTAAGCGATGACCAGAAAGGCACTGTGTACCGTATCGTATATAACGGCAAATAATTGTTTGATGAAAAAGATAATGGTTGTTATGATGGCGCTCACTGCAATTGCAGCGCTTTCCTCTTTTGCAGACCAGGCCCCGAAAAAGTCCCAGCCGGGGATCAGCAAAACGGTGATGGACAGGGGTAAACTCGTATATATGCAGCGTTGCCTGGCCTGCCACCAGGTAGATGGGGGCGGCGTTCCCCATCTGAACGCTCCGCTGGATGGCGCCACGCTGGTAAAAAGCAACGATAAGTCCAGGATGGTACGCATTGTGCTGAAAGGCATGAATGAAAGAATAGAAATCGATGGGGAATATTACAGCAACAACATGACGCCGCTGGCCGACCTCAGCGACCAGCAGATCGCCGATGTGCTTACTTATGTAAGGAATAGCTGGAGCAATAAGGCTTCGGCAGTAACAGCTGCGGAAGTAAAAGCGATCAGGGCCAAAACAAAATGAATATGAGAAGGGTATTGTTCCTCGACAGGGATGGCGTAATACTGGTAGAACCACCGGAAGATCACCAGGTAGACAGGCTTGATAAAATGCAGTTTGTTCCGAATAGTATCTCTGTATTATCAAGGATAGCATCGGAAATGGATTTTTATAAAGTGATGGTCACTAACCAGGATGGCCTGGGCACGGACAGCTATCCCGAAAAAGATTTCTATCCATACCAGAACCTGATGCTCGATACATTGCAGGGAGAAGGTTTTGTGTTTGATGAGATCGTCATCGACAAAACTTTTGCCAAAGACAACAGGGATACTCGCAAACCGGGAACAGCCCTGCTCAAACATTTCCTGGACAACCCTGCTTTTGACCTTGCCAACTCTTACGTAGTAGGAGACAGGTGGAGCGATATCCAGTTAGCCAAAAACCTTGGCTGCAAGGCTATCTACCTGAGATCACCCATTCATGAATTAACGGAAGACGAAGAGATACTGCTGCGCCCTGTAATTGCTCTGGAAACGGATAACTGGCAGGATATTTATACTTTCCTGAAACTGGGCACGAGGTCCGTGGTGCATGACCGCAACACCAATGAAACGCAGATACATATTGAACTGGTGCTGGACGGAAGCGGCCGTTCACAGATCAGCACCGGCATCGGCTTCTTCGACCACATGCTCGACCAGGTGGCAAGGCATGGTAAGATCGATATGACCGTTGAAGCAAAAGGCGACCTGCATATAGATGAACACCATACCATAGAAGATACAGGTATTGCCCTGGGTGAAGCGTTTGCCAAAGCGCTCACCGATAAGCGGGGTATGGAGCGGTATGGCTTTGCCCTTCCCATGGATGAAGCGGAAGCAAAAGTGCTCATAGATTTTGGAGGCCGTAGCTGGCTTGTATGGAATGCAGCTTTCCAGCGCGAAAAGATCGGTGAAATGCCTACGGAAATGTTCTTTCATTTCTTCAAATCCTTCAGCGATGCTGCGAGGTGCAACCTGCATATAGAATGTAAGGGCGATAATGAACACCACAAGATCGAAGCGATCTTTAAAGCCTTCGCCAAAGCCATCCGCATGGCTGTAAGAAGAGATCCGTTCTCGAATTACCTGCCCTCAACGAAAGGAACACTGTAATTATTAATTAAGCTTCACCGCGATATTCTTATAATACACAATACTGTTCGGGTCATGGCCCTGCAGTGCAAAAGTGCCGGAAGATATTTTCCGGAGTTCGCTTCCCTTGTCGCGCTGTACATTTTCAGGTTCGGTATAATCAACGGCTGTTTTGTCGTTTATTTTTATCACGATGTGTTTGCCCTGTACAATAATATGTTCTGTAAACCAGGTATTGTCTTTGGCAAGGTTCTCGCGCACATCGTCAATGCCGTACAGGCTGCCTGTTCTGCGCCAGTCGGTATGGGAATTGTTTACCTGCACTTCATATCCTTTCTCGGGCCACCCTCTTTCCTGGTAGGCAGTATGAAAGTAGATGCCGGAATTAGCCCCGGGCCTGGTCATCACATCTGCCTTGAATTCGAAATTGGTAAAGTTGTGGCTGGCAACAGGCCCTTCATAAAACAGGTGCGCTGTTTTACCGTGAACGATGATCATGCCGCTGTCTGCACGAAAGGTCTGGGCATTGGCGCCCACATGCCAGTTGGTGAGTGTTTTCCCATCGAACAATGATATCCACTTATCCTGTTGTTTCTGATGTGTTCCGGCGCAGGCAATCATGATCAATGGTAACAATACGAGAAGGGTGGGGTAAGGTTTTTGCTGTTTCATGTGCATATCAATAAAAAATCTGCTTCCGGAAACCGGTGGCTTCCGGAAGCAGGGTAAAAGGTTATACATATTTGGTAACACCGGGCACAGGTATGGGATAATACCCGTCTGCATTCGGCACCACCGGGGGTGTTGCATCCCATGCATATACTTTCGGATGAATATCCAACCCGGAATTCAATGCTTTATCCCAGGTAACGATCTGCCCGCTGTAAGTGGCCATACGCCCTAATATAGAGGTCATGGTGCTTTTGGCGCCGTTTTCGGCATCTGCAAATTTGAACTCGCCTTTGGCGATGGCGGCAAACAGTTCCACATGTTCCTGCTGGTAGGGCTCGTTGTCTTTGTTCCTGTCGAACTGGTACAGCACTTTGCCATTCCTGTCAACAATACTGCCACGGCCGCATTGTATGCTGCCCTTGGTACCCACCAGTAATTCATCCACGCGGCTCATGGTGCCTGGTATATGACGGCACTGGCTGTTGAGGAGCGAGCCATCGGCATATTCAAACTCTACATAATGGTGGTCGAATATTTCGCCGTTATCTTTTCCTTTACGCACCTGCCGGCCGCCCATGCCCTGCGCTTTTACAGGATAGCCTCCCTTGAACCAGTTGATCACATCCAGGTTGTGGATATGCTGCTCGGTAATATGGTCACCGCAAAGCCATACAAAATAGTACCAGTTGCGCATCTGGTATTCCATTTCGGTCTGTCCCGGTTTGCGCGGCCTTACCCAAACACCATCATTATTCCACCAGGCCTGTGCAGATGTGATATCGCCGATCATATCTTTCCGCGCAAAAAGTTCACGGTAAGAGGTCTGGTAATGTCGCTGCAGTCCCACCACCACGTTCAGTTTTTTCTGTTTGGCGATAGCAGCGGTAGCCAGCACTTTCTGCACGCCGGCAGGGTCGGTGGCCACAGGCTTCTCCATGAATACGTGTTTATCCTGTTTGATGGCTTCTTCAAAATGTATGGGACGGAAGCCGGGAGGCGTGGCAAGGATCACCACATCAGCCAGCGGTATTGCCTTGAGATACGCATCGAAGCCAGTGAATTTCCTTTCTTCGGGAACATCGATGCGGTTCTTTACGTCCGCAGGGGTTTCATCGGACTGCAGCGATTTCAAACACCTGTCGATATTGTCTTTGAAGGCATCGGCCATTGCCACCAGTTTTACGTTCTGTTTGCTTTTCAGGGCCTGCATGGCGGCGCCGGTGCCGCGTCCGCCGCAGCCGATCAGTACTACTTTAATGGCATCATCGGCGCCGGAAAAGAAATTGGCTCTCGACAACAGTGGGGCGGCGATGATGCCCCCCGCGAGCAGGGACGATTGTTTTACGAAATCCCTTCTTGTTTTGTTGGCAGGTTGGTTATCCATGGTGATGGGTTTAGGGTTTGTGTATGGTTGTTTATGTATGTTGATTGAAGTTGGTAATCCGTGGTCGATAGTCGATAGTCCATGGTCCATGGACTATCGACTATCGACCCAAATACTTCACAAAAAACGCATCCGCTTCCTCTTTGGAAGGCTGCTGCAGGGGTCGTATAATACGGAAACCTGCGGAGCGCGCATCTGTCAGCCACCACTTACTCTTGGGTATCTGCGGATCCCTCCGGTTCCACTCGGGTTCTGATGCGGTGCGGTTGGCCACCCGCAACGCTGCCGCTGCTTCTGAAAAACCACCTCCTCTCAATGTTTTCGGGTAGCGCGAGGTATTGATCGCCACATGCCCCGAAGCAGGATAATGTTCTGTATAATGATCCAGTGTCCACTCCATCACATTACCCAGCATATCATACAAGCCCCATGCATTGGGCAGTTTTTCACCCACCTTATGAAATTTATCTTCACTGTTGGCGGCATACCAGGCGTATTTGCCTAACTGGGATGAATCGCTGCCGAAATAATATGTGGCCTGGCTGCCGGCGCGGCAGGCATATTCCCATTCCGCTTCTGTAGGCAGCCGGTAAAAGATACCGGTAGAATGGTATAGCCATCGGCAGTACATCAGTGCCGCGTATTGCGACATGCTATTGGCCGGGTAGCCACCTTCTTTTCCCATCCCCCAGCTGAAATCGATGTATTGAGGGCTGGGCCGGGTGATGGCATCCACATCAGAGTTCTGGCTGGTGTTTTCATCTTTCAGGAATACATCCAGCTCATCTCTTGTTACTTCATAAGCGGCCATCCAGAAAGGGGCGATATGTATTTTTTGCTGGGGACCTTCATCCGCATCACGGCCCTTTTCACCGGCAGGACTGCCCATCAGCAGATCACCTTCCTGTATGGGTACCATCCTGCAACGGAAACTGCTGCCCGGAATGGGCTGCTCATAAGTTGCGAAAGCAGGTTTTTGGGCGGATGTACATAGGGAAAGAAACAGGGAAACAACAAGTAAGAGGTCTTTTTTCACATGCGCTGCTTTTGGTACCGGGGATAGCAATTTACGGAAGAAATCACAGATTGCCCGGTTTGAAAGCAGATTGACCGGCGGAAGTTTTCTATCAGAGCTGCAGGATCAGCTTTAAACGCCCGTCAAACCCCGTCTGGATGATTTTCATTAAGGTGGAGAGACGTATATCACTGGCATTGTTTTCAATCCTTGAAATGTACGACTTGCTGGTCCCGCATTTTTCAGCGAGTTCTTCCTGTGTCATACCCAGTTTATGCCTCACTTCTTCCAGTAAAACACCCAGTTGGAAAGTTTCAAATTCCTGTTCCCATTGTTCCCTTTTTTTGGCTCCTCTTTTGCCATACTTATTATCAAGGATTTCATTAAGGGTGGTAATATTATTTCTCGTTTTCATATTCAGCTTTTATGTTCAATGCTTTTTCAATTTCAATTCTGGGAGTCTTTTGCGATTTCTTCTGAAATCCATTGCCCAGTACAACCAGGTTGCCCTTATCAAAAAAGGCAAATATCCTGAAGATATTGCTGCCTGATTCTACACGAACTTCATACAACCCATCAGTACCCGTTATGTGCTCAAAATACTTCGCCGGAACCCGGTCGATGGTCTGTAACAGGTGTAAGGTCCATTCTATTTTCCGTTGTACCCCATCTCTCTGGCATTCATAAAAGTCCAGGAAGTACCTTTTGTAGGCAACTACTTCTCTTATATTTCCCTTCTGCAAAGTTAACTATTTAGATAACAAAAAAAAATTTTCTTCCACCCCAATAAAAAAATATACTGCTCACAATTATTCATCCGGTAAACAGGATATCCTTACATGGAAGCGTCTTATTATGCAAAGGTCTGGCAGGCTAATGAATGAGAATAGCGTGTTTATACGTAAGTGTTTTTTCCGGCACCAGGATTGTGCCGTATCAATATATTTTCTCCATAAAACTCCGGAAGCTGCTACTGAAATAGGACCTGGTCTTCCCATGGGCTACCTCGTTGATCAGTACTTCAGCTCCCATACGTTGCGCAAGTAAGATGGCTTCTCTAACAGGGAGTACGCTGCAGGCAGTGGCCAGCCAGTCCGCATCTGCACCATCGCGCGCTAATACGGTTACATTGCGTTGTACGGTAATGCCATATCCTGTGCGGGGGTCAATGATATGGGAGTATTTCTTTCCTCCATGTTCCATGTACTGGTATATATCCCCCGATGTGGCTACTGCCATATTTTCTAATAATAGTCTGCGCGGCAGCAGTTCATCGGTGGTTTCGGGTACATTAATGCCGATCTTCCAGCCGCCTGTTTTTCCGGGAGCTTTGTTCATCGCCATATCTCCGCCGGCATCCACAAGCGAGTGCTGCATGCCCTGCGAGGCCAGGAATGCTGCTGTCTGCCGGGCAATATATCCCTTGGCAATACCGCCCATATCAAGGCGCATGCCCTTCCGGGTCAACAGCACGGAACTATCGGACGGACGGAGAATGATCTTATCGGATCCTACCAGGTCCCTGGCTGCTTTTATTTCTGTTTCATTGGGGAAACGATGTTCTTTTCTCGCCTTTCTCCACAACAGGCTGAGCGGACCTACCGTAATATCAAAAGCACCGCTGCTTTTTTTCCAGGCTTTCTGCGCTATCAGCATCAGTTCCCATAGTTTGCCGGATACTTTGCAATACCTGCCGTTGCCAGCGGTCTTGCTGAGGCGGCTGAGTTCGCTTGTGCTGTCATAATCGCTGAATATGCTGTTCAATGAATCCACCAGCAAAAAAGCTTTTGTTGCAGCGGCGGCAGCCTGCGCAGAATCACCGGCAGAGATCACTATACCGAATGGCGAACCCATCTTGGGCATGGTAAAACTGAATTTCCTTTCCTGCGTACTGCCATCGATCGCGTATAACACAGAGCAGACGATATACAAAAAGTAAACGGGTAAAGCGGTTCGTTTATACATGGATAGCCGTAAATTTAGCGATAAATACATGCTACATGCAACGAAGAAAATTCATGCAGCAGGGTTTGCTTGCCAGTGGTTCATTGCTCACCCTGTCCGGATCACTCCACGCCCGGGAAAGAAAATTGCCCGATGCCAAAGACCCGTTCAAATGCAATTATGCATTTCATGACGGTATGTTCCGTAACCATGCGGGCAAAGATTTTATCGACCAGATCAAATTCGGTTATGAGATGGGTTTCCGGGCCATCGAAGATAATGGCATGATGAGCCGTACACCCGAGATGCAGAAAAAGATCGGCGATACATTGGCTAAACTCGGCATGACGATGGGTGTGTTTGTGAACCAGTTCGATAACTGGCCGCTGCAGACCTCCATGACCGCCGGCAAGAAAGAATGGAAAGACAAGTTCCTGCAATACTGCCGCGATTCCGTGGAAGTGGCCAAGCGCTGCAATGCAAAATGGATCACGGTAGTGCCCGGCAATTATGACCGGAGCCTGCCGGAAGCCTATCAAACAGCCAACGTGATCGAGTTTATGCGGCGCGGCGCGGAAATACTGGAACCGCATGGCCTGGTAATGGTGATGGAACCGCTGAGTGATACGCCCGACCTCTTCCTCCGTCTTTCCTCGCAAACCTATGCCATCTGCAAAGCGGTGAACAGTCCCTCCTGTAAGATATTATTCGATATGTACCACATGCAGCGCAATGAAGGCAATATTATCAACAATATTGACCGGGCATGGGATGAGATCGGGTATTTCCAGATCGGCGATAATCCCGGCCGCAAAGAACCCGGCACCGGCGAGATGAACTACCGCAATATATTCCGCCATATTTATCAGAAAGGATACCGCGGCGTATATGGTATGGAGCATGGTAATGCCCAGCCCGGTGTAGACGGCGAACAGGCCCTGATCAGGGCATACCGCGAAGCAGATATGTTTGAAAGCAGGTAAGCTTTGATTCACCGGTGCCCGCTATTCAATATTAATTTTCAGGAACATGAAGAAAAAAAGCTGTTTTTCCCTGGTAATGGCCGTCCTCTTTACCATGAGTGCTGTAGCCCAGTTATCGGTACAGCAGTTGCGGACAGAAAACCTGGATAATCCTGTCGGGATAGATATCCTGTATCCGCGGTTCAGCTGGCAGCTCGCTGCAGAAACACGCAATACCTGGCAAACAGCTTATGCGCTTACAGTTTCTGATGCCGCCAATCCGGCACAGGCAATATGGCAATCAGGTAAGAAAACATCGGATCGTTCCGTTTATGTGCCCTATGAAGGTCCGCAATTGCAGGGCGGTAAAAAATACAGGTGGAAGGTAACGGTATGGGACAATCATGGAAATACAGCGGTAAGCGATATCGCTTTTTTTCAGATGGGACTGCTGACAGCGCATGACTGGAAAGCGAAATGGATAGAGCCCGGCTATACGGAAGACAGCATTCAAAGACCCAGCCCTTTATTCCGGAAAACATTCAGCATAAAAAGGAAACTGGTTTCGGCCACTGCATATATCACTGCTCATGGATTGTATGAAGCCAGGCTGAACGGCAAACGTATCGGCGACAGTTACCTTACACCCGGCTGGACATCTTACCGTAAACGACTGCAATACCAGGCCTATGACGTAACGGACCTGGTGGTTGGTGGAGATAATGTGCTGGGTGTAACATTGGGCAGTGGATGGTACCGGGGATATATTGCTTTTGCAAACAACCACAATTATTACGGCAAAGACATCGCCCTGCTGATGCAGGTGGATATGGTATTTTCCGACGGCACATCGGAATCCATCATAACCGATGAAAGCTGGAAATCGAATACCGGTTCCATACGGTCATCTGAAATATACCATGGCGAAACCATAGATGCACGGCAGGAAAAACAGGGATGGTTGCTTGACGGGTATGATGATGCGGGATGGTATGGTGTGAAAACGGCAGTTCATCCTATGAATACACTGGTAGCAACAGATAATGAACCGGTAAAAAAACAGGAGGTATTCCACCCGGTTAAAATATTCAATACACCAGCCGGGGAACAGGTGATAGACTTCGGCCAGAACCTGGTAGGGTGGGTAGTGCTCAAAGTGAACGGTAAGCCGGGAGACAGCATCGTGGTATCACATGCAGAAGTGCTGGATAAGGCGGGCAATTTTTATACAACCAACCTGCGAGCAGCAAAAGCACAGGATACATATATCCTGAAAGGCGGGGGAGAAGAAACCTTTGAACCGCATTTTACATGGCATGGCTTCCGTTATATCCGGGTATATGGGTATCCGGGGGAACTGAAACCGGAAAATTTTACGGCGGTAGCGCTTTACTCCGGTATGCAGCAGACCGGCAGCTTCCATACATCCAATACGATGATAAACCAGTTGCAGAAGAATATCGTGTGGGGGCAGAAAGGAAATTTTCTTGATGTGCCTACTGACTGCCCGCAACGAGATGA
>DASVLZ010000387.1:0-5886 GCA_036384615.1 Sediminibacterium sp. | reverse complement strand
CAGTGTGATCTGCGGTAAAGCTCCCGCTTCAGGGGCAATGTTATGGGGTATGGAAAGATCGATCAGTATTTTAGGCTGACTGCCCGCCAGTTCTTTTTCAGTGATGATGGGCTTCTCCGCATGGGTGGCCACGATCACAATATCGGCTGCATCCAGCTCCTGCTGCAGGTAGGCATAGGAGGTGGTGAGCAGCCCCAGTTCCAGCGCCAGTGCAGTGGCTTTTTCTTCAGTGCGGTTGATGAGCGTGATCTGGTTGGCGCCAAGGTAATCCACCAGGTTCTTACAGGTGTTGCGGCCTATTTTGCCTGTGCCCAGCAATAATATTTTTTTGTGGGAAGTATTGCCGTGGAATTGTTCTTTCAGGAACTGTATGGCCGCAAAGGAAACGGATATGGTTCCCCCGCTCAATGCAGTTTCGGTCTTGATACGCTTGGAAGACTGCAGTACGGTGCTGAACAGCCTTTCTGTGAAGGCGCCGGTCCTGCCCTGTTCACGGGCAAAGTTCACCGCCTGCTTCAGTTGCCCCACGATCTCATAATCCCCGAGTATCTGTGAGTCGAGCCCTGCGGCCACGGAAAAAAGATGGTGTACGGCTTCATTCCCCTGTTTGATATAACAACGCTGGCGGAATGTTTCCATATCACCTGTTGTTTCATGGCAGAGCAGTGCTATCAGCGACTCCGCATCGGGCGTGAGCCCATATATTTCGGTGCGGTTACAGGTGCTCAGCACAAAGCATTCGGATATTCCAAAAGAAGCGGCCCTGGCTGTGATAGATGCGTACCGGGATGCATTGATCGCGTACTGACCGCGTATAGCGGCATCCGTTTTTTTATAGTTCAGGCCAACGATGAAAAAATGCTCGGTCTCCATATCAGTTGCGCGGTATGCAAAGGTACCTGTATGCTCTTTTGGAAGGAAGTATTTTGGTCATTACATTGTCATATTTGGCCGTTTATCCCGGTAGCCGCCGGTGCGCTGTGTCCGGACCGTACCTGTGTTGTGCTACATTTGCAGCCAGATTTCTCGTCTATGGCAAATACCACCCGAAGGGCCATCCTGCTGATGAACCTGGGCTCCCCGGATTCTACTTCTGTAAAGGATGTACGCACCTACCTGAATGAGTTCCTGATGGATAAACGTGTGATCGATATGCCGTTTATCAGCAGGGCCCTGCTGGTGCGGGGGATCATCGTTCCCTTCAGGGCGCCGAAGTCTGCCGCGGCGTACCGTACCATCTGGACCAAAGACGGATCGCCCCTGATCGTACTTACCCGGCAGTTGCAGGAGGCATTGCAGCAGCAGGTGCAGGAGCCTGTGGCTATGGCCATGCGGTATGGAAATCCTTCGCCCAAACAGGCTTACGACCGTTTGTTGGCAGAACATCCCGCACTGGAAGAAGTGCTGCTGGTACCCCTGTACCCGCATTATGCCATGAGCAGTTATGAAACGGCAGTGGAATATGCAAGGGAGCAGCACCGCAAAGGGGGGTATGCTTTCAGGCTGACCATTTTTCCGCCTTTTTACAAAGAGCCTGCTTATATCCGCTCACTGGCGGAAAGCATACGTCCTTTCCTGCAAAAAGAATACGACCATATCCTGTTCAGCTACCACGGCATACCAGGCAGGCATGTGATCAAAACAGATATTACGGGTTGTCATTGCCTGAAGCAGCAGGATTGCTGCAACACTCCTTCCCCTGCACATGCCTATTGTTACAGGCACCAGGTGATCACTACCACGCGACTGGTAACAGAAGCATTGGGCATACCGGAAGAAAAACACAGTATATCTTTCCAGTCGCGCCTCGGCAAAGGATGGCTGGAACCATTTACCGATATCCGCCTGGAACAAATGCCACAGGAAGGTACCAGGAAATTGCTGGTGGTTTGTCCCGCTTTTGTAAGCGACTGCCTCGAAACCCTGGAAGAGATCGAAGAGCGTGGCAAAGAAACTTTTCTCAAAGCAGGAGGAGAATCCTACCATATGATCCCCTGCCTGAACACACATCCGGAATGGGTAAAAACACTGGCAGAGTGGATGAAGAAAGAAAGTATAATTACTAATTAATAATTCCCAATCCCTATTCACTTATCAAAGCATCAACTTACCAACCCCCATGTACCCTTACCTCAAAGCCCTGCATATCATCTTCGTGGTTACCTGGTTTGCGGGACTGTTTTATATGCCGAGGTTGTTCATATATGCTACGGAAGCAGGCGGGAAGGAAGCATCAGAATCAAAACTGTTGCGCACGCAGTTTTCCATAATGATGAAAAGGCTCTGGTACGGCATCACCTGGCCTTCGGCGATACTTACATTGATATTAGGTCCTGTAGTAATGATACAGGGAGGATGGCACAACACCCTGCTGCAGCCGGAGGGAAGATGGCTGCTGATCAAACTCATTTTTGTTTTGTTCCTGTATGCATATCATGTATCCATACACCGCATATACCGGCAGGCATCCAAAGGCATATACCGTTACAGTTCCCAGCAACTGCGTATCTGGAACGAAGTAGCCACGATCTTTCTCATCTCCATCGTTATGCTCGCAGTAGTAAAACAGGGCATAAGCCTTCTCTGGGGTCTCCTCGGCCTTATCCTCTTCATCCTTCTCCTCCTGAGCGCAATCAAAATCTATAAAGCACTGCGTTAATTAGCTAATATGCTGATTAGCTGATGTGCTAATGGTATGATTGATGATTAATCTACTGATTTGCGGACTGATACACTTTTTTTGGTTTTTATGTACGGGCATAACCCCGGATATGCGGATATAACCCCGGCTTTTAAGCCGGGGAGGACGCGGCATGAAAGCAAAGGGCTTTAGCCCGCGGTGTGTTTCGCTTTTTCCCGGACCATAATGATTCGCATATCAGCTAATTAGCACATTAGCTAATCATCACATTAGTTCCCGATTCCGTAAGCAGAAATTCCCGATCTGTATATGATGCCAATATGCCTGCACGACATCTTTGCATGGGTAAACGGTTAAGTATGTGTCAGTATCATACCTGGTTCCGGGATGACAATATTGGTTTTGTGATCGAATGCAACGATTGTAAAAAAATACAGATCGCATTCGGCATGGTCATGATCCGGTTTGAAGAAACGGCATTCCATCGTTTCAGGCAATATGTGGAATCGAAACTGGCGGGACTGGAAGTGGTTGAAAATATTCATGACAAAACCATACTGATCCATACGCCCTGCGAATCAATGAACTTTCTTTTTTCCCGGCAGGAATTATCAGACCTGCACAAAATGATCGAACAGGCAGACACAGAAATGAAAACACAGAAAATGCTGCACCTGTTCCAATAACAGGCATGCGCTCATATAGCTAGACGATAGAATCAATATGTCACACGGCCGCTGTATTCTTACAGTGGCCTTTTCTTTTCCCCGCGTTTCTATTTCCTTTCTCCGTAAACGGAATTTCCCGATACGGTATCAGCCCGATGCCACGTGATTGCAATCTTGCAGCGATAAAAAACCGTTTATGAAAAAATTACTGGTATCATTAACAATCATAACAACCATAGCAGTACAGGCACAGGATAAGAAAGAACAGCAGGCGATCAAAAGCTTATGCGGCTGCTAAGAAGTAGAGTTTATGTATGCAGAAACCTTCTGTGAAAACCCTGTTTATAAATTAGCGAAACCGTATAATGCGCACGGGCTGGAGTGGGTAGAGCCTGTAGAAATATCGGATAAGAAACTGGTATTGCAGCACCTGCTGCAGATCAGTGATACCATGATCATCAAACACTGGCGCGAAGACTGGGAATATGAGAAAGCCGGGCTGTGGAAATTTGATAAACAGGCCGCCTGGAAATACGAAGCCACTCCCAAACAGCAGGGTCAGTGGACACAAACCGTTTGGGAAGTGGATGATGCACCCCGCTACCAGGGCACCAGCCACTGGGTCAGCAACAACCATAAATATTATTGGGAAAACACTACCGATGCACCGCTTCCCCGCAGGGAATACTCCACGCGCAATGATTACAATGTATTGCAGCGCACCAACAGGATCATTGTAACGGATACGGCCTGGACACATGAGCAGGATAACCTGAAAGTATTGCGCACAGACGGCGCTGCCGATAAAGTCATTGCACAGGAAAAAGGATACAATATTTATACAAAAGTCAGCGACTCCCGCTGTGCAGCAGCCGCAGCATGGTGGAAACAGCATGGCGCTTTCTGGAATACAGTACGCCTGTCATGGGATGAAGTGCTGAAAGAAAAGAAACTGGTCAGGCTGCTCCCTAAAGTCAACGGACAGTCTATGTCGCAGCAACTCGCCAGCCTGGAAAAAGAACAGGTTGCCGACAAAGCACAGCTGAAAGCCAAAGCTGTTGCTGTATTACAGCAGTTCACGGAAACCAGGAGCAGCGAAATGGCTTTATCACAGAAATAATATCGGGGTTCTCAACTGCACATTCTATCTGTAGCAAAATGCCATCAGGGCAGATGGCCGGCCCATCGTATGCCCGTTAAACAGCATATACCATGACGACTCCCAAATACCTGACCCTGTTCCTGGCAATAGCCTGCGCATACACCGCGGTGGCACAGAACGATACACTTTCCGGTTCATCGGATGAAGTGGTGGTTACCGGTCAGTACAGTCCGCAATCACTGCGTAAATCGGTTTACCAGGTACGCACTATTACCCGTGAACGCATACAACTGCGTGGCGCCACCAATGTGCAGCAGGTGCTCAGCAATGAGCTCGGCATCCGTTTCAGCAACGATCTTACATTGGGTACAGCTGATATCCAGCTGATGGGAATGTCGGGCAGGAGCGTGAAGATATTGCTGGATGGCGTACCCATGGCAGACCGAGGCGATACACGGGAAAGCCTGGGGCAGATCGATATCAGCGTAGTGGAAAAGATAGAGATTGTGGAAGGGCCTATGTCTGTTTCCTACGGTTCCGATGCGCTGGCAGGCGTGATCAATATCATCACTAAAAAAACATCGCAAAACAGGCTGGATGTGAACGCTGCCGTGCAGGAAGAAACAGCCGGCAATGAATATGCGCCTTTTTCCGGGGATGGCAACCATATACAACGCATACATGCCAACTGGCGTAAGAACGGATGGAATGTATTGGGCGGATTCAACCATACAGAATTTGGCGGATGGCAGGGCGCCAAAACCGGCAGGGAAAAAGACTGGAAACCCAAAGAGCAATGGATCGGAAATACAGGGCTGGGCTATTACGGCAAAGACTGGCAGATCGCTTACCGCCTCGATGCGCTGAATGAAACCATTCTTTCGAAAGGAATGATGGGTGCAACCTATAAAGCCACCGATCAGAAATATATAACAAACAGGTTCCTGCACCAGGTACAGTCTGAGTGGAGAGTAAACAACAGGCTTAGCTTCAACAGTATGCTGGCATATACCGATTACCAGCGTAAAACAGAAACCACCCGTATCGATTTTACTACGGGAGAGAGGACCCTTACCACCGGTGCCGGTGAGCAGGATGTATCTGCTTTCAGGAGCCTGTCTTTCCGTACAACCGCACAATACGTATTGTCGCAATCCGCATCCCTGCAGCCGGGTGTGGATATCAACCTCGATAAGGCCAGCGGCGCACGCATCAGTGGTACGCCATCCATCAATGATTATGCCTTCTTTATTTCTTCCGAACTGAAACTGGGGTCTGTCATCAACATACGCCCGGGTTTTCGTTTCATCAGCAACTCCGTATATGATGCACCGCCTGTGATTCCTTCTGTGAATGCCAGGTTCAAGCTGGGTAAAAGAATGGATCTGCGGCTGGCGTATGCAAAAGGATTCCGTTCACCGGCATTGCGTGAGTTGTATTTCAGCTTCTTTGATGCCAGCCATTCCATCAAAGGC
>DASVLZ010000386.1:0-3736 GCA_036384615.1 Sediminibacterium sp. | reverse complement strand
CTCCGCACATCAATGTACTTCAGCAGTTGTTGCTCATACCTGTCTTTGACCAGCAGGTCCAGTTCTTTCAGAATACTTTTCTGCTCACGCGCCAGCAGGGAGGACGACCTGCGGGCAGATACATTGGCAATGATCCTGAACACGAGTTTTTCAGAACGCAGCAACCCCAGCTGCCTGAAATAACGCTTGTATGCGCGTATCTCGTATTCGAGATGCAGCATCTCTCCCTTCTGAAAATAGATGATAATGTTCAGCAGCCTGATCGCCTTGCTCACCGGCAGGTGAACGGGCAGCTTCATCTGGTTCATGATCTCCCGGATAAACAGGTGCGCCTTCTTCCAGTTACCGAGGCGGAAACAGGCAAGACTGCAATAGAAATACAGCTCGCATTGTTTCTCTTCATCCACCAGTATATAACTTTCAAACACATCTTTGGCTATGCCATCCGCCAGTTGCTTCGCATCTTCGGTTTTGCCTGCATGCAGCAGCCAGGTGATCTGCCGCGTAGCATGCACTTTGCGCACGAGGTACCGGAAATATTCCGGGTATATACCCTGGTCCAGTTTCCTGATCTTATCGAGATAATACGGCGCCTCGCTGTGGTTATTGAGCATGTGCAGGCTGTCGAGTATACCCGTAAGCGCAGAGAGATAATCGAGCGGCGGGTTATCGAGAAAAGATTCGTTCTTCTCCATCAGCTCGTTGAGATGGTAGAACGATTTGAGCGCAGAGTGGTAATCGCCCACCACCGTAAAGAAGAACGACTGGAACAGCAGGTGCAGTTTTTTGGAGGCAAAACTTTTTGTCCTGCCCGCCACCAGCGCCATCTCACTCAGCATAAGATCATTGAGCCTTTTCTTGTCCTGTTCCGATACCACCCTGCCGGTATGTATCAGCCGGTAATGCAGCAGTTCATAGAGGGAATAATGATCGTGGATATGGTTCAGGTTCCTGAGGATATCCTTTCCCTTCATCTGCATCTTCACCAGTTCATCATCCGTGATGCCGGCAAAATTGCTGTCGGAATAATATTGCAGCTCATACCTGTGGCAGTAATATTCTATCCAGTGCAACTGGTACTGCGCCGCTTTCTGCTGTACTTTTTTTGCCTGTTTGATGGCCTGCTGCTCGAGCGACCGTTCATTCAGTATCCTGATCTCCTGCATCTGGTGCATCAGGTCGAAGAACACATCTTTTTCCCTCTTGGCTTTTACCAGGCAATCGATCAGCATCTTTCCGAGATACATGCAGGTGTTTTCCCAGGAACCCTTCGGTGATCTTTTCCCGAACTCCTGTTTCAGCGCAGGAATATCCGTGCTCCTGTGCGTGTCGATGATGCGGAACAGCAATTCATATTCCTTGTTCCCCTCCTGCATCTTGCATTGCAGTTTGAAGAACCGTTTTTCAGGCCCCGAGAGGGAATGTATGAGCTTAACAAGTGAGGAAGGGGTCATGAAAGTTGATGGGTTGAATGGTTAATCAGTGAGCTGGAAAACCGTCTAAAATTTCATTATATAAACCAATATTTATTTTCATTTTATATTACCATAATACATTTATAATCAAATAATTAAATTATAATTAGATATATTGATGATCAAATCATAAACCAAAAAACAATACAAAATACGACTTTTTATCCCGGCAGCTGCCCTGTTATTTTTGGTAACGATTGAAAGCTTGCTTATGGAAAAAAGTAAAATAGTTGTTGTTGGCAGTTCCAACATGGATATGGTGGTAAAAACAGACCATATTCCCGCCCCCGGTGAAACCGTTCTCTCCGGTTCTTTCTTTATGAATCCCGGTGGCAAAGGCGCCAACCAGGCCGTGGCCGTAGCCAGGCTGGGTGGTGAAGCCGTATTTATCTCCAAGATGGGTAATGATGTTTTCGGAAAACAATTTGCCCAACTGTTCGGTGAAGAAGGTATTGATACCCGTTACATCCTCTCTGATGAAGACCTGCCTTCGGGCGTGGCGCTGATCACGGTTGACAAAGCCGGTGAAAACAGCATCGTGGTGGCTTCCGGCGCCAATGCCAACCTGCAGAGCCAGGATATGGAACGCGGACTTACACAGATCGCCGGCGCCTGCATACTGCTGGTACAGCTGGAAATTCCGATGGACACGGTGAACTATGTAGTCAAGTACGCCTCGGGCAAAGGGGTAAAAGTGATCCTCAACCCCGCACCTGCCAATACACTCAGCCAGGAACTGCTCGAATGCGTGCATATACTTACTCCCAATACAAAAGAAGCTTCCATGATAGCGGGTATTGAAGTAACCGATATGGAATCTGCGAAAGAAGCGGCCCGCATCATCTGCAACAAAGGCGCGAAGAACGTGGTGATCACCATGGGCCCGCTGGGTGCTTTGATCTATTCAGAAGGCGCTTACCAGGTAGTATCTGCACCCAGCGTGGAAACGGTAGATACCACGGCAGCCGGCGATGTGTTCAACGGCGCTCTTGCCGTAGCCGTATCGGAAGGCAAAGACCTCGAAGAAGCCGTACGCTTTGCCTGCGAGGCAGCGGCTATCTCGGTAACCCGTCTCGGCGCACAGTCATCCATCCCCTTCCGTAATGAACTGATCGCCCAGAAACTAAAGACCATGCCCATCAAGTAACCAAACTATAACCATCGATTGCTCATTTAAAACATTGCTGTATGAAAAGATTGAACCCCGCATTTGCCAGCCTGCTGCTGGTGTTTTGCTTCTGTTCCATCGTTACCCTGGCCCAGACAGGCATTACTGTATCGGGACTGGTAAAGGATGAAAAAGGACAGGCCCTCAAGGGTGTTAGCGTAACGGTAAAAGGAGGCACGGGCGGTACGGCTACGGATGACAACGGTAAGTTTTCCCTCCGTGTACCCGGCCGCGATGCCACCATTGTATTCTCTTATGTTGGCTATGACCCGCAGGAAATGAAGGCCGCAAAAGATTTTCTCGATGTATCCCTCACCCCATCCGGCTCACAGCTGAATGATGTGGTGGTAGTGGGCTATGGCACGCAACGCAAAGTAAGTATGACCAGCGCAGTTGCCGAAGTATCGGGCAAGGAACTCATGCGCAGGCCGGTGAACAGCCTCGAGCAGGCGCTGCAGGGTAAGCTCCCCGGTCTTACCGTGCTCGACAAAGGCGGCCTGCCCGGTTCTGCCAATACACCTATGGTATTAAGGGGTGTGAATACGCTGTACACTGCAGAAGACCTCGGCAGTGCAGCTGTATCGCCACTGGTATTGATAGACGGAGTGGAACAGCCTTTCAGCAATATCAATCCTGATGATGTGGAATCCATTTCTGTATTGAAAGATGCCAGCTCCACTGCCATTTATGGTTCAAGGGCTTCGAATGGTGTAATACTTATTACCACCAAACGCGCCAAAGGAGGAAAAGCGGTGATCAATTACAACGGATATTATGCCATCCAGAAAGCAGTATCCAATCCCCAGCCCATGGACCTGGAGAGTTACCTGCGCCTGGAGAACCTTGCTTACAAGAATGTAGGTTCCAATCCTCCCAAACCTTACCGCGACCAGGATATAGATGCCTACGTACAGGGCCATGCAACAGATCCGCTTCATTACCCGCTGCCTTATGACTGGTATAGCCGCGCATTTCATACAGCGCCGCAGACAAGTCATTCCATTTCCATCAGCGGGGGCAGCGAGAATTTCCGCGGAAGGGCCAGCCTTCGTTTCCAGGACCAGGACGGTATTATCGATAATGTAAACTCCAA
>DASVLZ010000385.1:0-3508 GCA_036384615.1 Sediminibacterium sp. | reverse complement strand
TGTTCGAAGCCATTGAGCGGGAGCAGGAGAGCAGGGGGAACCTGTAGGGATTGAGGGAATTGCAGATCGCAGATTGCAGATTTAGGATATATCTAGCTTTCATTCAATTTGCCATCTGCAATTTGCAATCTGCTATCTGCTATCCCACAATTTTCTTCCCTCCCTGTCGTTATTTTAACGAACCCAGTTATGTGGGGCAATGAACATTCCTTTATTTTTGATCCCATGAAGCGCGTTTCTGTTACTCTTGCATTGGTGGTATGCAGTGTGTTTGCCTTTGGACAGGCTTCCTCTTTTGTGGGCCAGCGTATCAGCGCCAAGCTCAGTAATATGATCCGTTTGAGGGAAGATACCCTGAAAAAAGAACTCGCGGTATTGGGGATAGGCTGGCCTTTGAAACAGATCTATATCCGCAGCTTCAAATACGATAGCCAGCTGGAAGTATGGGTACGCGGAGGTAAGAATGATGCGTTCAAACTGTTCCGTACTTACAAGGTATGCGCATTGTCGGGTGCACTGGGACCTAAGCGGATCGAGGGCGATTACCAGGTGCCGGAAGGTTTTTATTATATCAATGAGTTCAAGCCCAACAGCACATACAATATGGCGCTGGGCATCAATTACCCCAATGCTTCCGATCTTTTGCTGAGCGATTCCATCAAACCGGGCAATGATATTTATATTCACGGCAGCTGTGTTACCGTGGGATGTATTCCGCTGCGTGACCAGATCGAAGAACTGTACCTGCTGGCTTCTTACGCGCATGAACAGGGACAGGATTTCATCCCCGTACATATTTTCCCCATCCGCTACAACGTGGAAAGAAGCAAGGAAGTGTTAGCAAAATCCACCAAAGGCGATTCTGATTACCAGAAATTTTCCGGCAGGCTGAAAGAAGTGTTCGATTATTTTGAACAGCACAAAAAAATACCCCTGATCACCGTTAACCGCAAAGGGGAATACGTGCTGATGTAACAGTACATGGCATTTCGCACGTGTCAGCGATACAGCGCCTGAACGGTTTCCGGGGTACGCTGGCTCAGTACGATCTCTTTTCCATTGGTCAGCGAATCGAATACCTGCGCATGATAATGGCGTATGGTCAGCAGGCTCAGCTGTTTTTCCACATTCACATCAAATACATCACCCGCTTCTGCGGCTAACTGGTCTACTTTTTCGGGACGGTCATCGAGACAAACCTGTACGCTGATGGCGCCGGATTGTATGAGGTTGGGCCTGATACGGATATTTTCGAACATGGCATACAGCCGGCTCATGAGCTGCTCGCCCACGAAAGAGAAATCCTTGCTGTGCAGGTGCAGCAGGGCCTGGTTTTCCTTGATCACGATGATGGGTGGCAGGCCTTTTACATTTTTGTCGCGGATCACAGTGCCCGGCAGCGAAGGATCGAGAAAGCATTTTACATAGAGCGGTATCTTTTTATTTTGCAGTGGTTTGATGGTCTTGGGGTGTATTACCTGTGCACCATAATAAGCCATCTCTATCACTTCTGTAAAGCTGAGCTCGGGTATCAGCCGGGCATCGGCAAACTGTTTCGGGTCGGCATTCATCACGCCTTCCACATCTTTCCAGATGGTAAGGTTCTCTGCCTGCAGTATGTTGGCGAAAACGGCAGCAGTATAATCACTGCCTTCGCGGCCCAGCGTGGTACTTTCGTTATCATCGGTAGAGCCGATAAAACCCTGGGTAAGGTAAATGGCATGACCGTGAACGGCAGTGGTTACGCGATCCGCGGTAACCGGCCAGTCAATGGCGGCATCGCGGAAATTATTATCAGTCCTTACCAGGTCGCGCACATCCAGCCATGTATTGCCAATACCCGCTTCCTCCAGGTAATGGCTGACGATGCAGGTGCTGAGCAGTTCGCCCGCACAAACGATCTGGTCGTAGTAGTAATCAAACTCCCTGACGGGCTTATCGTGCAGCAGCCATTCTATCTCGGTAAAAAAATCAGTGAGCTGCCTGAGGCAGTCGTTGAACCTGGTGATGAGCAGGTATTTGGCGGTGCTGAGATGGTTCTGCTTCACCGTTTCAAACAGGCCAAGGGCTTCTTCCTGCCTGCCTGCATAAAAGCTCTCTGTTACTTTTTCCAGCGCATTGGTGGTTTTTCCCATGGCTGATATAATGATCACCAGCGGCCCCTGCTCCGCCTGCACAATGGCTGCCAGGTTTTTGATCCGCTCCACGCTGTTCACACTTGCCCCGCCGAATTTGAACACTTTCATGCTACTTGCTTTGGGCAAATCTATGGGATTAGTGGATGGGAAATTGGTTTGTTTATGGTCTATAGTCCATAGTCGATGGTCCATGGACTATGGACCATCGACCGATTCATTAAAGTGGTGTTAAGTTGAGGGTGATATATTCCCCACGACAGGGCTGGTATAATTGTTGCCTGATATCTGGAAAAAAATGAAACGCATTTACATGGTTGTTGTATGCCTGCCCCTCGTTGCCATGATATTATCGTGCAGTAAGTATACTGCCCCTGCATCTACCCCTGTAAAGAAAACGACCACGGTGTCAACAGCGGCTATGGAGGCTTCCATACTCTCCTATATTAATGCCCACAGGAAGTCGAAGGGTTTGCCTGCCCTGGTTTCGAATAGTGCGATTGCGCAGCAGGCAGAGATACACAGCAGGAATATGGCTACGGGACGTACCGCATTCGGGCATGATGGGTTTCAGCAGCGTGTCAAAAATATTGCTGCTTCATTAGGGTTTATTTCCGCTTCCGCAGAAAATGTGGCTTATGGCAGCAGGACGGCCCGCGAAGTGGTGAACGGCTGGCTCAACAGTTCCGGCCACCGCAAGAACATAGAAGGCAATTATACCCTCACCGGCATTGGCGTATATGCAGACAGGAACGGCGTTCTCTATTTCACCCAGTTGTTTGCAAGAAAAGGCTGATTGTAGTCCATAGTCCATAGTCGATAGTCCATGGTCCATCGACTATGGACTATCGACTATGGACTATGGACTATAATCCCAATCAACTAATCCCCCAACCCATTACCTTTGGCAAAAAGACCCCATGGCGATTAATCGCAGTGTTACTACCCTTGATGAATTTACCCTTGCACAGCTAAGACAGTTTCCTACAGCTACCGGAGAGCTCAGCCGCCTGCTGCGCGATATGGCGCTTGCCGCCAAACGTGTAAACGTAGAGGTAAACAAGGCAGGACTGGTAGATATACTGGGCGATGCCGGCTCTGTAAATGTGCAGGGGGAAGATGTGAAGAAACTCGACATATTTGCCAACAACCAGTTCATGGGTGTGCTCAAGCACGGCATCAGCTGCGCAGGCATAGGCAGCGAGGAAATGGAAGATTTTGTGGTGTTTGATGATGAGATCAGCAACCAGAGTAAATACGTGGTATTGTTTGACCCGCTGGATGGCAGCGGCAATATTGATGTGAATGTTTCCATCGGCACCATCTTCAGTGTATACAGGCGTGTGAGTGAATTGGGCAAGCCCTGTACCAGG
>DASVLZ010000384.1:0-5143 GCA_036384615.1 Sediminibacterium sp. | reverse complement strand
CACACTCGAAGCATGCGGATCGGTAATACTACAGGGGCAGGGCACACGATTGAGTATTGCTACGGCGGCATATACGATATAAGTAAAAAACAGTAAGCAGAAAATAAAACACCGGGCAATAGACATTGCCCGGTGTTTTATTGTTAGGTATGCTATTTACTACCTCAGGTATTTCAGTATCTCTTCGCTGTCGGGTTTTACATTGCTGGGGAAATAGGCGATCATTTTGCCGTTTTCGTCCAAGAGGAATTTGTTGAAATTCCAGGCGATGGTGGCATCGAGTACGCCGTTCTCTGTTTTGCTGGTAAGCCATTTATAGATAGGGGCAGTATCATCGCCCTTTACACTCACCTTGCTCGAAAGCGGGAAAGTAACGCCATAGCGGGCTTTACAGAACTGCTGTATCTCCGCATCACTGCCCGGCTCCTGCTCTTTGAAATTGTTGGCAGGAAATCCTACTACCACCAGCTTGTCCTTATACTCTTCATATATTTTTTCCAGTGCCTCATATTGTGGCGTATACCCGCATTTGGAAGCAGTATTTACCACCAGTATTTTCTTGCCTTTGAACTTGGAGAAATCGATGGTGCCGCCTTCAATAGACTTTACCTTGAATCTATGTATGGTTGGGTCGCCATTCAGCGTAAAAGCGCTCAGCGTAACAATTGCGAGGAGCGTTAACAGGTATTTCATGGTGTTTATTTTAAGACTATAAAGATAAACAATGATCAACAAACAGCTATGCAGAAAGCGGTAACAGGGGCTGCAAGGACAAAAACAGTATTCCCGCAGGTTTTTTATTTCCTGTCGCCGGGCAGCAGGTGCCTGTTGCTGAA
Source organism: Sediminibacterium sp. (assembly GCA_036384615.1). GTDB lineage: Bacteria > Bacteroidota > Bacteroidia > Chitinophagales > Chitinophagaceae > Sediminibacterium. Next base: position 4,307 of record DASVLZ010000384.1, on the reverse strand, counting down.
AACAAATTCTGTTTCTTTATCTCCCAACCAGCTGATAAGTTTTACTATACCTACAATATTGATTATCACTCCTAAAGGAACCCCGATGAGGTAATCTGTCAAATGCACAAGATGGCTGGAATGGATGATGTAAAAGAAGTAAGACGTACAAGGAATAAATAACAGCAGGCAGGTAACCATACCGGCATTATACAGGGTTTTGCCCTTAACGTTAAATACGCCCGTATGAGCTATAATATTGCCGATGGAAACAATCATGGTTGCAATGCCCAGCCATACCGCTTTTTCCGCCAGCAATGCTGCCAGGAAATAAGCCGTCCAGCCAATGCATACATTAATGATGAAGGCAGTACGGGTATTAAGAGGAAAACGATCGGGCATTTTACTGTGATACATTACCTTGTTGACCATTCCCGGAAAAGTACTTGCGATGCGGTATTCCTCCCATTGATGAAAAAATAATGTAACCAGGCTGATCCACATGAGTAACTGATAATGTGATACCTGGTTCCGGTATATAAAAACAGCGGCTGAGCCTGTTATTGCCAGGACTCCGGCCAGATCGTACCAGTGGTTTCGGAACCATCTCATAAATCAGGGGGTCAGAAGCCAAATTAGCATTTCGACATGGGAAATGCAAAATGATCACCCGTTTCTTATACCGGCATAAGTCAGGCACCTGGAAAGGGTTATGTATTTCAAAACCGATTCCTTTACTTTTGACCGTATGGACCGCTTATGCGGCCCGTAATGGCAACCTCAACATTCAGATATATGCTTTTCAGTGATGTGATCGGTCAGCAGGAAATAAAAAAGCATCTTGCAGAGATGGTGGAGCAGAACCGGCTCAGCCATGCTTTGCTGTTCCTGGGCAGGGAAGGCAGCGGCGCCCTGCCCCTGGCCATGGCATTTGCCCAATACGTGGTGAGCCTTCCGCAACCCGCGCCGGTGGTGGAAGACCTGTTTGGCGGCATGACCGCCCTGGAACCTGCCCCGGCATTCATCCACCCGGACGATATTGCCTCGCAGCCGGCATTTGAAAGGGCTAAACAGATGATCCACCCCGACCTGCACTTTTCGTATCCCGTCATCCCAAAAAAAAGCGGCGACAAGCCGGTGAGTTCGGACTATATCAATGAGTGGCGCGAATTTGTGCAGTTGTATCCCTATGGCAATGTATACGACTGGCTGCAGTTCATCGGCGCCGAGAACAAACAAGGTAATATTACCGCTGAAGAATGCAATGACATTATACGTAAGCTGAGTTTGAAGAGTTTTGAGAGCGAATACAAGGTGCTCCTGCTCTGGATGCCGGAATACCTCGGCAAAGAAGGCAATAAACTCCTGAAACTGATCGAAGAGCCGCCGCCCAATACTTTATTTCTTCTGGTGGCTGAAAATGAAGAACAGATACTCGCCACGATACTGAGCCGCTGCCAGCTGGTAAAAGTGCCTATGCCGGAGAACAGCGATGTGGAGCAGGCGATGATAACAAGGGCCAACGCTTCATCTGAAACAGCCCGGCAGATAGCCGCTATCAGCGAAGGCAATTACCGGGAAGCGCTGCAATTGCTGCAGCATGCCGATGAGGACTGGCAAAGCCTGCTGCGCGAATGGCTGAATGCTACACTGAAAGGCGGCCCCGCGGCGCAGGTAAAGTTTGTGGATGAGATCAGCAAACTGGGGCGTGAGAAACAGAAACAGTTCCTGCGTTACTTTAACCACCTGCTGGAGCAGAGCATACGCATCAAGGTGCTGGGGGCCGATAATATCGTGGTGGCCGATAATGAAAAGGATTTTGCATTGCGGCTGAACAAGATCGCTTCGGTAAGCCAGCAGCAATCCATCATCGAAGAACTTGACCGTGCCGCCTACTATATTGAGCGTAATGCCAATGGCAAAATGCTGTTCCAGGCCCTCACCATCAAACTGTACCATATCATTCAGAACAAAACCCTAATTTTGATGAATTGAGCTGAAAAGTCAAAAGTGAAAAGACAAAGGTGAAAAGGTGGCATCCCCACCCCCTTCACCACTCACTATTCACTTTTGATTTTTGACATTTGACATTTCACTTTTGACTTTAAAAAGATTATGGGCTGCGGATCATGTGGTACCTCTAACGGTAAGCCTAACGGCTGTAAAAGCAATGGCGGTTGCAGCACAGGTAGCTGCAACAGGATGAATGTGCACGACTGGCTGCTCAATCTCCCCTTCAGCGATCCTGAAAGCACCTGCAAAGTGGTGGAAGTAACTTTCAAGAACGGCAGCAGGAAGGAATTTTACCGTAACAGTACCTTACAATATTTTGAAAAAGGCGAATATGTGACCGTGGAGGGTGTGAGCGGGTTTGATGTGGGTGAGATCAGCCTTACCGGTGAACTGGTGCGCCTGCAGTTGAAGAAAAAAGGTGTTGACGAGCTCAATCCTGAAATGAAAAAAATACTCCGGCGCAGCTCGGAGAGGGATATTGAAAGTTTCAGGATCAGTAAGGGCCGTGAAAAAGAGGTACTCTCGCGCGGCCGCGCCATCGCACGCCAGCTGAACGTACCATTGAAGCTGAGCGAAGTGGAAATACAGGCAGATGGCAAAAAAGGCACTTTCTTTTATACTGCCGATGACCGTGTTGATTTCCGTGAACTGATCAAGGTATATGCCGGCGACTTTAAGGTAAAAGTGGAAATGCGCCAGATAGGCATTCGCCAGGAAGCCGCCAAAGTAGGTGGCATAGGCAGTTGCGGCCGTGAGCTGTGCTGCAGCACCTGGCTAAACGATTTCAAGAGCGTGAACACCACTGCCGCCCGTTACCAGAACCTCTCCATCAACCAGACAAAACTCAGCGGTCAGTGCGGCCGGTTGAAATGCTGCCTGAACTATGAACTGGATACTTACCTGGATGCATTGCAGCATTTTCCCGACTATGCAGAAACGCTGGAAACCATAAGCGGCACAGCGCAACTGATCAAGAAAGATATTTTCAAGAACCTGATGTGGTATGTGCTGCCGAACAACAGCAAACATTTTCCTTTGAGCATACAGCGCGTGAAAGAGATCAAGCGCCTGAACCAGCAGGGGCAGAAAGCAGAAGAGCTGCAACCCGTGGAAATTGCCGGCGGCAAAACCAAAGAAGAAGGTACCGGCTTTGTGGACCTGGTGGGACAGATCAGCCTGCGTTCACTGGAGCGCAACGACAGGAAAAGAAGGGACCAGCAACGCAACGAAAAAAAGAATCCGCAACAACAACAGTCCAGGGGACAACAAAGCAACAGGCCACCGCAGGGCAACAGGCAGGAAGGTGGCAGACCCCCAAGACCCGATAACAGGCAGGGCGGAGGCAAGCCACAACAACCCCGACCCCAGCAGCAAGGCCCGCGGCCACAACAGCCCAACAGGCCGCAGGGACAAAGACCCCCTCAACAAGGCGGCAACCGCCCACAAGGAAAAGGGCCGAGGCCTCCACAGGAACCTTCTGGTCAATAAATAGTCGATGGTCCATAGTCGATAGTCGATAGTCCATGATCGATAGTTATAAGACTATGGACTATGAACCCTACAGCGCTTCCATTTCCTTTGCTGTAAACTCCATCAGGGTTTTGATATGGGCCGGGGAAAGGTTGAATTTGAGGCCGGCGGCTTTGTATAATTCGGGGAGTGTTCTGGTACCACCCAGGCTGAGCGCCTGCATGTAGTTGTTCAATGCTTTTTCAGGATCCTGGCGGTATTGCATCCACAGACCTATGGCGCCGAGTTGCGCTATTCCGTATTCGATATAATAGAAAGGTACTTCGAACAGGTGCAGCTGCCGCTGCCATGCAATGCTGCGGTATGCTTCCAGGCCGGTGAAATCTATACTGTTGGTAGAAAATTCATTGAGTATGGCCATCCATTTCTCCGTTCTTTCTTCCACCGTATGCTGTGGGTTCTCATATACCCAGTGCTGGAATTTATCAATGATGGCGATCCAGGGAAAGATCGTGATGGTCCTTTCCAGCTGGTGTTCCCGGGCACGCTTCAGCTCTTCCGCATCATCGAAAAAAGCATCCCAGTGGTACATGCTGAAGAGTTCCATCGACATGCTGGCCACTTCTGCAATCTCCATCGGATATTCCTTGAATGCGCTCAGCTCCAGCCCGTGTGCCAGGAAGGAATGCACAGCATGGCCTCCTTCGTGTACCATAGTGGTAACATCACTCATCTGCCCGGCTGCATTCATAAAAATGAAAGGCGCACCGCTTTCGGTAAGCGGGCAGTTGTAACCGCCCGGAGCCTTGCCCTTGCGGCTCTCCAGGTCAAAATGATTCATCGCT
>DASVLZ010000383.1:0-5875 GCA_036384615.1 Sediminibacterium sp. | reverse complement strand
ATTGGTGCGGCAGCGTTCATGATCACCATAGGTAGTGCGCAGTATGCCGGGCCAGGGAGCTTTAATGCAGAGGTTGCCCGAAACGGTTTCTTCTCCTTCTGCAACGACTTCTTTCCCGTTCTCATCCACCAACACCATCTGTAAACCCGGGAGCGGCAGTGTTGCCCAGCTGGGAATGGCCGGTGTTATGCCGGCAAGATTGCTGATGAGTATGCCTGCAGTTTCCGTTTGCCACCAGGTATCCACAATAGGGCGCTGTTGTTTGCCCACCTGTTCATCGTACCAGTGCCAGGCTTCTTCATTGATGGGTTCGCCTACCGTGCCCAGCACCTGTAAAGACGACAGGTCTTTACCCTCCAGTGGTTCAGTGCCAAATCCCATCAGGCTGCGTATGGCGGTGGGTGCGGTATAAAAAATATTGACCTTGTATTTTTCAATGATCTCCCAGAACCTGCCTGCATCGGGCCAGGTGGGTATGCCTTCAAACATGAGGGAAGTGGCGCCGGCGCTCAACGGACCATAAACAATATAGGTATGGCCCGTGATCCAGCCGATATCGGCCGTGCAGAAATGAACCTGCCCCGGCCGGTACTGGAAAACATTTATAAATGTGTAATTGGCCCAGATCATATACCCTCCGCAGGTATGCACCACGCCTTTGGGCTTGCCTGTTGATCCTGATGTGTACAGGATAAACAGGTAATCTTCCGCATCCATTTCTTCGGCTTCTATAAAGTTGAGTCCCTGCTCTTCTACCAGCTTCATCTCTTCTTCCCACCATACATCCCTTCCTTTGATCATGGAAACAGGGGTGCGTGTACGTGTGCATACGATCACGCGTTTTACGGTGGTATTGCCGATCAGCGCATCATCGATCACGCTCTTTAACGGAATATCTTTTGCCCCGCGGAAAGCGCCATCGCAGGTTACAATGAATTCAGCTTTGGCATCAGCCAGGCGGTCGGCAATGCTCTGTGCAGAAAACCCGCCGAACACCACGCTGTGTACAGCACCGATGCGCGCGCATGCCAGTACGGCTATGGCCAGCTCGGGGATCATACCCATATAAATGCAGACCCTGTCGCCTTTCTTCACCCCGTTCTTTTTGAGCACATGCGCAAACTGGCAAACTTTTTCGAGCAGCTTTTTATAGCTCAGTGTTCTTGAGTGTTCATCTGGTGCATTGGGTTCCCATACAATGGCGGGCTGGTCGCCCTTATCTGCTATATGCCTGTCGAGGCAGTTCTCCGTAATATTCAGTTTACCCCCTTTGAACCATTCTACTTTCGGCTCTTTGAAATTCCATTCCAGCACGGTATCCCAGGGTTTGCGCCATGTAAAATGTTTTGCCACCTCGTTCCAGAAACCTGCCGGGTCCTCAATGCTTTTCTGATACTGTTCTTTGTATTCTTCAAATGATGTGATCTGGTAAGGATATGGCATGGTCTTCAATTTTTGGGGTGATAAAGATAGCTATTAGCAGTTGGCTGTTGGCCATTGGCTGTTAACTTTTGACCGGTAATTGCAAACTATCTGCCCTTCATAAATCCATCATCAAAAACTAACAGCTAATAGCTAACGGCTAACAGCTAATAACAAAACTGCTTGTTTATTCCCACACTTTCCCGTAAGTTGACAACCGATTGCACAACATTATGAAAGAAACAAAAGGTATCTGGAAAGTGATCGGCGCTTCATCACTGGGAACGCTGATCGAATGGTACGACTTTTACATTTTCGGCAGCCTGGCAACCGTATTGGCCAGCCAGTTTTTTCCTAAGGAAAATCCCACTGCCGCATTGCTCTCTACCCTTGCCACATTTGCTGCGGGATTTATTGTACGCCCCTTCGGAGCGCTGGTATTCGGAAGACTGGGAGATATGATCGGCCGCAAATACACCTTCCTGCTCACGCTGATATTGATGGGAGGTTCCACTTTTGCAATAGGACTGATCCCTTCTTATGAGTCTATCGGGTTTGCTGCACCGATACTGGTATTGTTATTACGGTTGATACAGGGCCTTGCCCTGGGAGGCGAATACGGCGGTGCTGCTACTTATGTGGCAGAGCACTCGCCCGTACATAAACGCGGATTTTTTACTTCATGGATACAGACCACCGCCACGCTCGGCCTGTTTGTTTCCCTCGGCGTGATCCTGCTCACAAGGCATAGCCTTGATGCAGACAGGGCCAGATCCATCGCCAAATTCAATGAATGGGGATGGCGTATTCCGTTCCTGGTATCGATAGTATTGGTTATCGTATCTATTTACATACGCATGAAAATGCAGGAATCGCCGCTGTTTGAAAAACTGAAAAGCAGCGGTACGCGTTCTGTAAATCCTTTGAAAGAAAGCTTTGGTCATAAAACCAACCTGAAAATGGTGTTGCTGGCATTGTTCGGCGCCACCATGGGTCAGGGCGTGGTCTGGTACACCGGGCAGTTCTATGCACAATCATTCATAGAGAATGTATGTAAGGTAGACTTTGACCAGTCGCGCACCATACTTATCTGGGCTATCCTGTTTGCCACACCTTTCTTCGTGGTGTTCGGCAGCTGGAGCGATAAAATAGGCAGGAAATGGATCATGCTGGGCGGCATGCTGCTGGCAGTGGTCACCTATAAACCGCTGTTTAACCAATTGTTCGATATCAGCAACACTGCTGCTAAAACCGAAATGCAGGAAAGCAGGTCTGTACAGCAGTTGGTAATGGCTATACCCGGCAGCACTGATTCGCTTAGGAAGATCACCACCATTTCTGTGTATGATGATGGCATGCGCGCAACTGAGATAAAAACGGATACCTTGTATGCATCCGCAAAAACATCGGAGAAACCCGATACAAAGATCTCGAAAACTCTCGGCAGTAAGGCTTACTGGGAAATGGTGCTGATCGTATTTGTAATGATCCTGTATGTAACCATGGTGTATGGACCGATAGCTGCGTTCCTGGTGGAGTTGTTTCCTACAAAGATCAGGTACACATCCATGTCATTACCCTACCATATCGGCAATGGCGTATTCGGAGGGCTCACACCTTTCATCGCCACATTGCTTACAACGATCTACACGGCGGATAAACTGGTGGGGTTGATGTATCCTATAATCGTGGGCGGGTTATGTATTGTGATTGGAGCGTTGTATATCAGTAACAGGATAGATGCAAGGATAGATGACTGATCAAATAAAAATCAGGTGTGTAAGAAAACCTATTATCAGAATGATTAACTGAACGAATATGAACCAGATCAAAAGAATATCAGGCATCATCTGGATGCTGTTAGGCCCGGTGGCAGTGTATTACCTGGTAAAGACAGCCATCATCGAAATAGAAAGAAAGCCGGTGCTCGATACCAAGATACAATGGGGCGTATTCGTAGCCGTATTCATACCCATAGCCATCGGCATCACTATTTTCGGGTGGTATGCGCTGAAAGGTGAGTACGATCATCTTCCCGAAAGCTCTGATGAGTTGCTGCATTAAAACTATTCGTTGCCCTCCGGGCAATACGAAACTTTAACAGGCGGGCGCATTCCTGTTTGCAACATAATCCTCATTTTTGGATCGCGGATAGCATGGACCTGTGAGGGATGACGCGGTTTTAATTTTTTACTTTCTATGATTTCGGTTTCCCAGCTTACCAAACATTACGGAGAACAGAAGGCGGTGAACGGTATTTCATTCTCGGCAGACAGAGGCGAGATCGTGGGTTTTCTCGGCCCCAATGGAGCGGGCAAGAGCACTACCATGAAAATGATCACCGGGTATTTACAACCCGATGGCGGGCATGCACTGGTGGGCGGGATGGATGTAAGCAGGGATCCTTTGGCTGTAAAGAAAAAAATAGGGTACCTGCCCGAAGCCAACCCATTATATACAGATATGTATGTGCGCGAGTACCTCGGATTCCTGGCAGGCATACATGGTATTGCCGATAAAAAAGCAGCCATAGAGCGGGTAATAGCACTTACAGGCCTCACACCGGAATCGAAAAAGAAGATCGGCCAGCTATCCAAAGGATATAAGCAGCGGGTAGGGCTGGCAGGCGCACTGATACATGACCCCGAAGTACTGATACTGGATGAACCCACCAGCGGCCTCGACCCCAACCAGATCGTGGAAATACGCAATGTAATAAAAGAGCAGGGAAAGGATAAGACCGTACTGTTTTCCTCCCATATCTTACAGGAAGTGGAAGCCATCTGCAACCGGGTGGTCATCATAGACCATGGAAATATTGTGGCGGATGATACACTGGAGGGACTGAAGAAAGGCAGGCGTGATCATCATATTGTTTCCGTGCAGTTCCATGAACTGGTGGAAAAGAGCCTGCTGCTGTCGCATATCCACGGTATAGAACGCATTGAGCAGCCTTCGCCAGGCAACTGGAAACTGCAGACAACCGACCCCGAAACCATACGCAGGCAGCTGCTCCAGCTGGCGGTAGACCATAACCTGAACATCGTTTCCCTGCATTCGGAAAAACATAACCTGGAAGATATTTTCAGGTCGCTTACCGGGAAGCATGCATAGCCTTCCTTTGGGAGATTTTATCGCAACCACACAGGATTCCGTAAATTGCGGCTCCTATAAAATCAACCATAACCAAACAAGCAAACAACCATGAGTTACATTATTGAAGTGCACGCTAGGCAGATATTAGACAGTCGCGGTAACCCTACAGTGGAAGTGGATGTACTGACTGACGATGGCGCTTTCGGCCGTGCCGCGGTACCCAGCGGCGCCAGCACCGGCATACATGAGGCGGTGGAACTGCGCGACAACGATAAGAAACAATATGCCGGCAAAGGTGTATTGAAGGCGGTGAAGAATGTGAATGATATCATTGCAAAAGAAATACAGGGTTTTGATGTAAGCCAGCAGGCTGCCGTGGATGAGATGATGATCTCACTCGATGGTACGCCCAACAAAGGCAAGCTCGGCGCCAATGCGATCCTTGCCGTAAGTATGGCCGTAGCCAAAGCGGCGGCAGAAGAAGCAGGCCTTCCGCTTTTCAGGTATATCGGCGGCACCAATGCCAAAACATTGCCCATACCCATGATGAATATCCTGAACGGCGGCGCGCATGCAGACAACAAGATCGATTTCCAGGAATTCATGATCATGCCGGTTGGCGCATCTTCCTTTAGTGAAGGGCTGCGCTGGGGCGTGGAAATATTCCATGTGTTGAAGAGCGTGCTGAAGAAAAAAGGTTTCAGCACCAATGTAGGTGATGAGGGTGGTTTTGCACCCAATATACAGAGCAATGAAGAAGCCATTGAAACCGTGCTGGAAGCCATTACTGCAGCAGGTTATAAAACAGGCTCACAGATAGCCATCGCCATGGACGCTGCCAACAGCGAACTCTGGGATGCCAAGAAGAAAAAATATGTATTCCACAAAAGCAGCGGCAAGGCCCTGAGCAGCGATGAGCTGGTGAAGTTCTGGGAGAAATGGGTAAAACAATATCCCATCGTTTCCATTGAAGACGGTATGGCCGAAGACGACTGGAATGGCTGGAAGGCACTGACCAATGCAGTAGGCAGCAAATGCCAGCTGGTGGGTGACGACCTGTTCGTGACCAATGTGGAAAGGCTGCAGACAGGTATCGACAAACATATTGCCAACGGCCTGCTGGTAAAAGTAAACCAGATCGGTACCGTTACAGAAACCATCGATGCCGTAAACATGGCCCACAAAGCCGGTTACACCTCCATCATGAGCCACCGTTCCGGCGAAACCGAAGACACTACTATCGCTGACCTCGCCGTAGCGCTGAACTGCGGCCAGATCAAAACCGGTTCCGCTTCCCGTACCGACCGTATGGCGAAATACAACCAGCTGCTGCGCATTGAAGAAGCGCTGGGCGAAA
>DASVLZ010000382.1:0-12178 GCA_036384615.1 Sediminibacterium sp. | reverse complement strand
GGCTATCTTGACCGGTACCGGGATACTGCGAAAGCATTTAACATGTACTGGGAAGATAAGATCGGCCCGTATGATCCCCTTACGGGAGAAGGCATGCAGCCGTATAAAAATACGATCCCCAATGCCGCGCATATCTGCATTAAAGTGCCAACGGCCGGCGGCAAGACTTTCATCGCATGCAATGCCCTGCATACCATTTTCCGGCATTATGCATCCGGCACTCCCAAGGTGGTGGTATGGCTGGTGCCATGGAGCAACCTGCTCGACCAGACCGTGGCCAACCTGCGCAACCCGGCCCATCCTTACAGGCAAAAGCTCAACATGCTCTTCCAGCACAGGGTGGAAGTGTATGAGAAAAAGGAATTGCTGCAGGGCGCCAATTTTAATCCTTCGGTGGTTACGGAACAGCTGTCTGTGATCGTTATGAGTTTTGCCAGCCTTCGCGCCAGGAATAAGGAAGACCGGAAAGTATACCAGCAGAACAGCCAATTACTATCATTTGCAGGTGTATACAACGATGCCGACTCCCTCCTCGGAAATATCGATGAAACTTCCCTGATCAATGTGATCAGGAGCCTGCAGCCTGTGCTGGTGGTGGATGAAAGCCATAATGCGGAAAGCGAGTTAAGCATAGAAATGCTGCGTTCACTCAATCCTTCTTTTATACTTGATCTTACGGCTACGCCGAAGGATAACAGCAATATCATCAGCCTGGTGCCTGCCATTGAGCTGAAGAAGGAACACATGGTAAAACTACCCGTGATCGTATATAATCATCACGATAAAACCGATGTGATCAGCAGCGCACTGCACCTGCAGAAAAAACTGGAACTGGCAGCACTGGAGCAGGAAAAAAACGGCGGAAGATACATACGCCCCATCGTTCTGTTCCAGGCGCAGGCAAAGACGAATGAAGACAATACCACTTTCCTGAAAGTAAAAAACCTGCTGCTGAAAATTGGTATACCGGAAGAACAGATAAAAATCAAGACCGCCGAAAAAAATGAGCTGAAAGGCATTGACCTGATGGCGCGGGATTGTCCCGTGCGGTATATCATCACTATTAATGCACTCCGCGAAGGCTGGGACTGCCCTTTTGCTTATGTGCTGGCATCGCTGGCCGACAGATCTTCTGCAGTGGAAGTAGAGCAGTTGCTTGGCCGTGTATTGCGGCAACCCTATGTTACCAGGCATGGTGAAACACTGCTGAATGTTTCTTATGTGCTCACCGCCTCTGCCCGTTTCAGTGAAACACTACAGAACATCGTGCATGGCCTGCAGGCATCCGGCTTCAGCGGCAATGATTACCGGGAAAAAGATACCATGCAGGACACGGAAAGAAAACAGGCGCTGCAGCAGCCACTGGAAGAATTTCTTTTTCCCGAGCAGCATGCCACTGCCGGGGAAGACGAACAGGATATCGATACCGATAGGATATCATTCGATACAGGCCAGCAGCAACCTGCAGATAATGATGTGGTATCAGCCATAGCAGCCATGGCCGAAACACAGGAAAAGGAAATGGCAAAGACCATTGGACAACACGATACCGATGAAAGTTTTTTCCAGGAAATACCTGCCAGGGTGCCGCATTTCAACATTACAGAAACCTATAGGGAAACCGCTGCACATATCCTGCTTCCGAAATTTTACCTGCAGACAGATAAAAGCGATCTCTTCGGGACCGGCAATGTATTGCTGAACCAGGAATCACTGCTGAAACATTTCCGGTTGAGCAGCGAGGACAGTAAAATTGTTTTTGAACCATCCGGCTCAGACCTTTTTAAGGTAGATATAGAACAAACTTCGGCCAATGAATATACCCCGAGGTTTACAAAGATCATCAACCCGGCAAACCGGGATGCGATCATCAATTATATACAGGCCCTGCCCGCAGAAGAGCAGGTGAAAAATATAGCCTACCAGGTTACACAACTGATCGGTACACTATACCCTGTTGCCGACCAGGATGTGCAGGCATATGTAAAAAGGGTCATGGATGAACAACCACCGGAAATATTGCGTGATGTGCTGGTAAATCCTCTGCATTATGCAGCGAAGATCAAATTCAAGATCCGCCAGCTTATCGACAAATATGCAGAGGGCCGGTTCAATGATATGCTGAAAGCGAAAAAGATCACGGCACAACCTGTATGGCCATTTCCTGCTACGCTTACTCCCGGAAAACGCGGGCCTTCCATAGGAAAATCGCTGTATGAGCAGGAGGCTGACATGAATTTTTTTGAAGCGGATGTAATCATGGATATTGCCAGCCTGCCCAATATTGCCTTCTGGCATCGCAACCTCGGCAAGGGAAAAGGATTTGCGATCAATGGTTTCCAAAGCAATCATTATCCCGATTTTATACTGGTAACCCAATCAGGAAACATTATAGTACTGGAAACAAAAGGCGATGACCGCGATAATTCAGATAGTGCTGCCAAATGCAGGCTGGGCAATACCTGGGCAGCCGTGGCCGGGTCTGCCTATTCTTACTTTATGGTGTTCGATACTAAACAGGTAGAAGGTGCTTACCAGCTCAGTAAAGCAAAAGAATTGATCAGTTTATTGTAGATACGGCAAAGGATACAATAGGGGCAACATGTTTTCTTCCGTACCTGTAAACCATACTATTTAGTTTCCATACACGCTCAAAAACTTGATCCGCATGAGTTTCAGCTGTTCCCAGTTGAAATTATGTTCCTGCAGTTCTTCCAGTGCCACCTGTAGCGAAGAGGTTTCGCAGCTTTTGAAATAATCGATCACTTCTTCCTGCTCGTATTCATCCAGCCATTCATCGATGGCATAGTCGAGGTTGAGGCGCGTACCGCTGGCGGCAATGGTTTCCATTTCTTCCAGCAGCTGATCGAGACGGAGGTCTTTATTCCTGGCGATGGTTTCGAGCGGTATCTTTTTATCTACATTCTGAATGATATAGATCTTGTTATTCGCTGCACTCGCCACGCTCTTCATGACAAAATCATCCGGCTTTTCAATATCGTTTTCCTCTACATATTTGGCAATCATCTCCACAAATGGCTTTCCATATTTCAGGGCCTTACCCTTGCTTACTCCCTGGCATTTTTCCATTTCCTGCAACGTGGTGGGATAGAGCGTGGCCATATCCTGCAGCGAGGTTTCCAGGAAGATCACAAATGGCGGAAGTGATTTTTTCTTTGCCTCTTTCTGGCGAAGTTCCTTCAGCATGTTGAACAGCCTTTCATCCGCAGCGGCGCTGCCCTGTGAGCCGGTTTCATTTTCGTCCTCATCAAACTGCGCATCTTCAAACAGGTTGTTGAGCACTATTTTGAACGACACAGGTTTCTTCAGGAATTTTTCTCCTTTGGGGGTAAATTTCAGCAGGCCATATTCTTCAATATCTTTTTTGATCAGGTCTTCCAGCAGCATCTGCCGTATGAGGCTGTTCCACAGGTGTGGTTCTTTGTCTTTGCCGGTACCGAATACAGGCAATGTATCGTGCCTGTACAGGTTGATCTGCGGCGTGGGTTTGCCCATGAGCACATTCACCACATAATCTGCAGTAAACCTTTCATCAAGCGCCCTGATTGTCTTCAACGCTTTCACCACTTCTTCCTTTGCTTCTATTTTTTCTTTCGGGTGCAGGCAGTTATCGCAGTTGCCGCAATTGGGTGTATCCCATTCTTCCCCGAAATAGTGAAGCAGTATTTTACGGCGGCAAACAGAACTCTCTGCATACGCCACCGTTTCATCTATCAGCTGCGCACCCACTTCCCGCTCACTGAGCGGTTTATCGCGCATCAGGTGCTCCAGTTTGGAAACATCCTTGTGTGAGTAATATAATACACAGAGGCCTTCCATACCATCTCTTCCCGCACGGCCGGTTTCCTGGTAATAGTTCTCTATGGATTTGGGAATGTTGAAATGGATCACGAACCGGATATCCGGTTTATCAATGCCCATACCGAATGCTATCGTGGCCACGATCACCTGCACATCTTCATTCAGGAATGCATCCTGGCGCTCGGCACGCAGTTTCTGGTCAAGGCCGGCATGGTATGCTACGGCTTTAATGCCGTTAGCCACCAGTATCTCTGCCAGCTCCTCCGTTGTTTTCCTGTTGAGTGTATAGATAATACCACTCTTGCCTTTATGGCCGGTAATGAATTTGACGATGCTTTTTACCGTCTGGTCCTTGGTGATCTTGGGCTGTATTTCGTAATACAGGTTATGCCTGTTAAAGGAAGACTGGAATATATCGGGGTTTCTCAGCCCGAGGTTCTTGATGATATCGCTTTTTACTTTGGGAGTGGCCGTTGCGGTCAGCGCCACAACAGGCACATCAGGGTTGATGATATCCATCATTTCACGCAGCCTGCGGTATTCCGGTCTGAAATCATGTCCCCATTCAGAAATACAATGTGCCTCATCCACTGCAAAGAAAGAGATGGGCAGGTCGCTGAAATATTCGAGGTTTTCTTGTTTGGTAAGGGTTTCGGGCGCTACATACAGCAACTTGGTCTTGCCCGCGGCAAGATCATCCTTCACTGCTTTTATCTGGCCTTTGTTCAGTGATGAATTGAGGAAATGCGCCACTTCATCCTGTTCACTGTACCCGCGCACCAGGTCTACCTGGTTCTTCATGAGGGCGATCAGGGGAGATACAATAATAGCGCATCCGGGGAGGATCATGGCCGGCAGCTGGTAGCAAAGGCTTTTGCCTCCGCCGGTGGGCATGATCACAAAAGTATCATGGCCGTCCAGTATGCTGTTGATGGCGCTTTGCTGGGTGCCTTTAAAATCCCTGAATCCAAAATAAGTTTCCAGGGCGGCATAAATGTCGTATGAATGGGTTGTTCCGCTCTTTTTGGCCGGCTTTTTTGCTGCAGCCGTTTTTTTGGGGGGGGCTGCCGCGGTCTTTGCCGGCTTCCTCGTAGTCGTTGCCATGTATAGTCAGTTTTTTCCGCCGGGGGGCGGGCGCGCATATTACGTCCCTATTAATTTAGTTCTTTTCTCTGAATTCTCTCCTTAATTTCCGGAGCCCGCAAGGGCTTTCAGGCAAGATCAGCAGAACGCAGAACGCGTCTTTCTGTAAAGGATGGCGAAGTTACCAAAGTATACATGCATTACCCATAGTTTGGCGTTAAAGTTTACCTTTGGGCCAATGAATCCCGTTATCGGCCAAACAGCATTGCATACCATTGACTTAGAGGCCAGATCCGTGGCCGGGCTGGCTGCTTATATTGATGATGCTTTCAGCAAAACCGTTGAACTGGTGCATGCCTGCAAAGGCCGGCTGGTGGTAAGCGGGATCGGTAAAAGCGCCATCGTTGCGCAAAAGATCGTTTCCACACTCAACTCTACCGGTACCCCGGCCCTGTTCATGCACGCGGCCGATGCCATCCATGGCGACCTGGGCATGATCCGGAAGGATGATATGGTAATGATCATCAGCAAAAGCGGGGAAAGCCCGGAGATCAAAGTGCTGGTTCCGCTGGTGAAAAATTTCGGCAATATACTGATCGGGATGGTGGGTAATACCACCAGCTTCCTTGCGCAGAACAGCAATCATATATTAAATACCACGGTGAGCCAGGAGGCATGCCCCAATAACCTGGCCCCTACCAGCAGCACCACGGCACAGATGGTAATGGGTGATGTACTTGCCGTATGCCTGATGCAATTGAATGGATTCAGCGGCGAGGACTTTGCCCGCTTCCACCCCGGCGGAAGCCTGGGCAAGCGGTTATACCTGCGTGTGGCCGACCTGAGCCAAGCCAATGGCAAACCCCAGGTACTGCCTTCCGCCAGTTTGAAGGAAGTGATCGTTGAGATCACCGAAAAAAGACTGGGTGTAACAGCTGTGGTAGATGAAAAAGGCTCTCTCAAAGGCATCATTACCGATGGCGACCTGAGAAGGATGCTGGAAAAGAGTGATGATATCCGGAACATACACGCAGCAGATATCCTCTCCCCTTCTCCCAAAACCGTAAGTCCGGCCATGCTTGCCGTAGAAGCCCTTGATCATTTACGCACGTACGATATCAGCCAGCTCATCGTGGAAGAAAACGGAGAGTATATGGGCATTTTACATATACATGACCTGGTGAGGGAAGGAATAGTCTGAGGATTTCCTATCATTGCACCCCGGAATGGATTTTTAAATGAAGGTCTGATGAACAAACACCATTATGTAGCGATCATGGCAGGCGGTATCGGCAGCCGTTTCTGGCCAAGCAGCCGCGCCGCACATCCCAAACAATTCCTCGATATACTCAATACCGGGAAATCGCTGATCAGGTGGACCTATGAGCGCTACATCACATTCATTCCTCCTGAGAACATTTTTATTGTTACCAGTAGTGAATATGTAAACATCACCAAACAACACCTGCCCGAACTTCCGGAAGAAAATATACTGGCGGAGCCCAGCAGGAAGAATACGGCGCCCTGTATTGCCTATATCTCTTTTAAACTGCAGCAGAAAGACCCCGAAGCCTGCCTTGTGGTAGCCCCGAGCGATCATATGATCCTCGACAACGAGAACTTCCGGAACACCACGTTGCAGGCGCTGGACTTTGTATGCCATATTAAAGCGCTGGTTACATTAGGCATCAAACCCACACACCCCAATACCGGTTATGGGTATATACAGCATGACAGCCTGCCCGCGGCCGATGGTATTTACAAGGTAAAAACATTTACGGAGAAGCCGAACCTGGAACTGGCCAAGACCTTTATTGCCAGCGGTGATTTCCTGTGGAATGCCGGCATTTTTGTATGGCAGGTAAAAACGCTGAACAAAGCATTTGAAATGTACCAGCCCGAAATGTTCGAGCTGTTCGACAATGAAAAAGCATTCTTCAATACACCCCAGGAAAAAGAAGCCATTGAACGCATTTACCCGCTCTGCACCAATGTTTCCATTGATATTGCCATCATGGAAAAAGCAGACAATGTATATGTGATCCCTTCTTCTTTCGGCTGGAGCGACCTGGGCACCTGGAACAGCGCTTATGATAATCTTGAAAAAGACTATTTAGGCAATGCCGTTGCCGGCGATAATGTAATTGTTATCGATGCCACCCGCTGTATGGTATCATCCCCCAAAGAAAAACTCGTAGTACTCCAGGGTCTTGATGATACCATCATCGTTGACACCCCTGATGTGCTCCTCATCTGCAAAAAAGACAAAGAACAATCCATCAAGGAATATGTTGCGGAAGTGAGGAGGAACAAAGGGGACAGGTATTTGTGAATTGCAGATTGCAGATTGCAGATTGCAAATTGCAGATTGATTCAGACCTGTTTTTCAATCTGCAATTTGCAATCTGCAATCTCCCATCCTAATACCCTCGTACGTTCTTCCCATCCATATAATTCAGGAAAGCCTTGTTCACCACTTTGTTGCCGCCGGGGGTGGGATAGTTGCCGGTGAAGTACCAGTCGCCGGTATTGGTGGGGCAGCTGTCGTGCAGGTCTTCGATGGTCTGGTAAATAACTTCAACGGGTATATCAAGGCCGGTGGGGGTGATCAGCTGGGCGATCTTTGCTGATATTTCTTCCGGTGTAAATGGTTTATAGATCTGCCGCACCACGTTTTCTGTATGCAGCTGGTTATTGCGCTGCATTTCGCGGATCTTTTCATGGGCCTCTTTCATGATATCTTCCTGGCCTCTTTCTTTCAGCAATGCGGTAGCTGCGCGGAACGCGATAAAATCGCCCAGCTTACTCATATCAATACCATAGCAATCGGGATAGCGTATCTGCGGGGCAGATGATACGATGATGATCTTTTTGGGTTTGAGCCTGGCCAGCATCCGCACAATGCTTTCCTTCAGTGTGGTGCCGCGTACAATGCTGTCGTCTATCACTACCAGCGTGTCTTCATGTTTGCGCACGGTGCCATAGGTAACATCGTATACGTGCTGCACCATTTCATTGCGGTTGGCGTCTTCTGTAATGAAGGTGCGGAGCTTTACATCTTTGATGGCGATCTTCTCCTGCCGTATCTTCCGCGTCACCATTTCCTCGAGCTTTTCGGGAGTAAAATCGTTACCCCAGCTGAGAATGCGTTCCACTTTGATCTTGTTCAGGTATTCTTCCATACCCTTCACCAGTCCGAAAAAAGCTACTTCTGCCGTATTGGGTATATAGGAGAATATCGTGTTCTTAAGATCATAGCTGATGCTTTCCAGCACGGTTTTGCTAAGGTGATGGCCGAGGGCAATCCTTTCGCGGTATATCTTTTCATCGCTGCCGCGCGAAAAATAGATCCGTTCAAAACTACATGCCCTTCTTTCTTTAGGCTCCAGCACCTGCGGTATCGTATAGTTGCCTTTATCATCTACAATGATGGCTGTGCCCGGCATCAGTTCCATCACTTCATTCTCGCCCACATTAAAAGCGGTTCGTATGGCAGCACGCTCGCTGGCCGCTACGATCACTTCGTCGTTGATATAATAATAGGCAGGACGTATGCCATGTGCATCCCTCATCACAAAACTGTAGCCATTGCCCAGCAGGCCGCCGATGGTATAGCCTCCATCAAATAACGGTGTCGCTTTTTTCAGTACGCTCAGCACATCGGCTGCATTAGGGTGCTGCTCATCTTCTTTTGTGAGAAAATGATGGATCACTTCCATCATGGCCGCAAGATCGCTCTGCTTCTGGAAATCGCCGGGGCTCATATTAATGAGGTCGAACAGCTCATCAGTATTAACCAGGTTAAAATTTCCAGCCAACGCCAGGTTCCTTCCAGGTACCAGCTCACGCTTGATGAAGGGGTGGCAGAATTCCACATTGTTCTTGCCCTGCGTGCCATACCTGAGGTGGCCCAGCAGCAATTCGCCCAGGAAGTCCACATGGCCTTTCATCAGTCCGGGGTGCTGCATGATATCGGGCTGGTATCTTTCCAGCTCCGTTAGCTCCTGGCCTATTTTAGAGAAGAGGTCGGCGATGGACTGGGGCGCATTGCTGCGCTTGCGGTATAAAAAGGGATATCCGGGTTCCGTATTGATCTTTACTGTAGCTATACCGGCGCCGTCCTGGCCGCGGTTATGCTGTTTTTCCATCAGGAGGTACAACTTGTTGAGGCCGTACATGACAGTTCCGTGCTGACGGAGATAATAAGAAAAAGGCTTTCTCAATCGAATGTAGGCCAGGCCACACTCATGTTTGATTTCGTCGCTCATGATGGTATTAAAAAAGAAGTGGCGAAGGTACAACTCCGCCACTTCTTTTATTCGTTAATTATATGCCAGTTCCGGCCTGATCGCCTCGGCCAGCCACAGGAACTCATTTACAAACGTTTGCACAGGCTTTTCGAAGCTTTCGTCCACCAGTTGTCCTGTTTCGGCAAATTTGGAGGTCACCTGCGGCACGATCAGCATATAGGGCGATGCGATGCCGAAGAGTGCGGGTACGAGCAGCAGCATCTGCTGGCTGGCCCGCATGCCCCCCATCATTCCCGCCGAAGCGGTTACAATGCCAAAAGGCTTATGTACCTGTTTCGGAAAATGGTCGAGCAGGTTCTGCATGGCCGGTGAATAACTCCCGTTGTATTCCGGTGTTACCAGTATAAACGCATCTGCCCCGAACACCCGCTCCGCCAATGGCCTGAATTTCTCCGGCGCCTTGTCAACGCTGTGAAATACCTGCTGCAGCAAAGGCAGCTCATAATCCCTTACATCAATAATTCCAACGGAATGATGGGTATGTTCTATAAGATAGCGCTGCAGGAATAATGCCACTCTATGCGAGGTACTGTCTTTTCTCGGGCTTCCTGATATGATCTCTATTTGCATGGTTCTTTCACTTTTACCTTTCACGTCTTGCTGCACAAAGTTATCCCTGTTTTATCATTTGTACTGCCATATGCAGTTTCACCTCATCACTTACCACTACACCGCCTGCCTCAGTTACTGCGCCCCATCCGAGGCCGAATTCCTTACGGTTGATCTTTCCGTTCACATCAAAGCCGGCTTTTACCTGTCCCCAGGGGTCCGTCATGGTACCACCGTATTCCACATCCAGCTCTATGGTCTTTGTTACATCGCGAATGGTCAGATCGCCTGTGAGCTTGTATTTGTCATCGCTTTTTTTGCTGATGGAAGTAGATACAAAACTGAGTTTCGGGAATTTTTCGGCAGCGAAGAAATCATCGCTTTTCAGGTGCGTATCGCGCTGCTCATTATTGGTGGTAACACTGTTCACATCTGCTTCGAAAGAGATCTTTGCATCGCTGAAATCAGCGGCATCACTTTCCATAGTTGCATCGAACTGTGTAAAGCTTCCGGTTACATTGGTGATCATCAGGTGTTTCACTTTAAAAGTGATCTCACTGTGTGCGGGGTCGATTTTGTAAGTTGACATGGTTGTTGATTTTTATTTTGTTGATTGGTTACTGTATTGATTTATTCCTCTATGAGCACTCCCATCTTTCCCATCTGGTAGTCGCGGAACGCTTCCATCAGTTCTGTCTGGTTATTCATTACGAAGGGACCATGAGATGCCACAGGTTCGTTAAGGGGTTCTCCCGTACCTATGAAAAGGCGTGTATCCTCTATAGCTTCCAGTTCAAATCCCGCGCCATCGTGGTTGAATACGGCAACATATTTTCCTTCCACCTCTCCATCGCCTGTTACCTTCAGTTTTCCATCGAGCAGGTAGATGAATGCGTTATGCGTTTCCGGTACCCGGAAATAATATTTCGCTCCTTTTTTCAGCTCTGCCGTGAAAGTATTTACGGGTGATAATGTGTTGATGGGACCTTTCACACCATCCAGCTCGCCGGCAATTATATGAATCGCCGCCAGGCCATCCTGCGAAGTGATTACCGGTGTTTGTTCCGCAGTGAGCGGCTGGTATTCCGGCGCATCCATTTTATGGCTGGCGGGGGTGTTTACCCAAAGCTGTATCAGCTCCTGCCTGCTGCCTATTTCATGTATATCATGGGGCGGGCGCTCACTGTGTATTACGCCCATGCCTGCATTCATCCATTGTGTGCCGCCAGCATATACCACGTTGTTATTGCCCCGGCTATCGCGGTGGTGTACCCCGCCTTTGAATATGAAACTCACGGGCGAGAAACCACGGTGCGGGTGGGGACCCACACCAGCATGTTTTGTATCCACATGCTGCGGAACTTTCAGGTCGGCATGGTGCAGCAGGAGAAAAGGATCTATCTGTTCTGCCTTGCGGGAGGGAAAAGGCTGCCTGATAGGCATGCCTCCCATATCGTGGGGCTCTGCGTATAATACGCTCTTGATGGTTCTGTTCGTTTTCATGTTTACGCTCCCTGTATCATAGGTACTTCAATGAATAATACTTGAGCTTCGCTGCCGGCGGTAAGCTGTATGCTGTCGGTATCCCAGATGCCCAGCCCATCGCGTGTATGCATATCCACTCCGTTCATAACGGCGTCGCCTTCCAGTAAGAATACATATACGCCGTTGCCTTTTTTGTGTATATCGTAGCTGATCTCTTTTCCCTTGCCCAGGTCGGCGAGGGAGAACCAGGCATCCTGGTTAATCCATACTGCATTTGCATCATCCGGTGCTACCACAGTAAGTATCCTGTCTTTCCTGTCATCGTGCGAAAATGATTTCTGATCATAGCGGGGAGTAATGTCGCGCTCTTTGGGGAATACCCATACCTGCAGGAATTTTACTTCCCTGTCGCTGTTGGCATTCATCTCGCTGTGCGCGATGCCGCTGCCCGCGCTCATGATCTGCACATCGCCCTGGCGTATGATCTTGTCGCGGCCGGTGCTGTCTTTATGGTGGAGATCACCTGATAAGGGTATGGATACTATCTCCATATTATCATGCGGGTGTTTGCCAAAGCCCATCCCTTTTGCCACGGTATCATCATTCAGTACGCGCAGTGCACCAAAATGTACCCTTTCAGGATCATGGTAGCCGGCAAAGCTGAATGTGTGGTAGCTGTTCAGCCAGCCATGGTTGGCATGGCCCCTGCTATCGGCTTTATGTAAGATGGTTTTCATATCAGCTCCTTTGTTTTATTAGGTGTATATACATCTATTTAGGTAAAAAAATATTTACTTCTCGTTACTCCTGATCTTTTCCAGCAGCATATTGAGCTGGCAGGCATCTTCACTGCAGATGGTCAGGTTGGCATCTGTTACCTGGTTCACAGCCGCGGTAGAGGCTTCGAGAATGGTGATGCCACCCTGTGT
>DASVLZ010000381.1:0-2497 GCA_036384615.1 Sediminibacterium sp. | reverse complement strand
CGCACCATTTTGGTCCCTGATGGCATTGAATATATGAATGCCACTATGAAAAGTATCCAATACAGCCTGAAGTAACATAGGATGATTGGTTTGAGGATAACCGGAAGCAATTGTTTTCTCCATACAGATGATACCCTGATTATCTCCGGTAATGCATACCCTGCATCGGGCAAGGAAACTTAAATAAAATAAAGTATAGAATTGCCAGGTCTAATAGGCAAAGCCAGAATGCAGCAGTATGTATTGATCCGGCCGATAGCGGTAGGCAACAAAGATAATAAACTTACTATATACAAATAAATAACAATACTGATCAGAGGAATGAGTCCAACAGGGAAGGAAGTTCCTGCATATTATAAGGTTTACGCAGGCACCTGGCAGCCCCTTCCTGCAAGGCATAGGCTGAAAGAACGGAGTCCATGGTGGCGGAATACATGATCACAGGTATATGTTTCCATTCTGCGTGTGCTTTAAGCGCGCGCAGGGTTTCTATGCCATTCATCTTGGGCATATTGAAATCGAGAATGATGAAATCAGGACTGATAGATGCCAGCTGCCGGAATGCATCTTCGGCTCCGCTGGCCCAGGTGCATTTGCAGATAATACCTGCATCGTACAGGGCATTGATGAACATTTCCGGTTCATCCATATCATCATCAATCAGTAATATATGTTTTTCCATACCAGTGAATTAAATACAGTGCCTCCCTGTCAGGGACGCAGTTTCAGTTTAACGTAATTAAAAATGAAAATTTGTAAACGAATGTTTACGAAAAGATGTATTGGCTTGCCGAATGATCAGCCGTGAACCAAAACTAAGTGATATGCCATTGCCGGCAAATTTTTTTTCGATGTTGCAACTTGCTGATGGTAATATGGTACCGGCCGGCAATCATCTGTTTTACAATAAGATAGTATCCTATATTACTTTACTGTTAACAATTCGCATTGCTTTCGCAGGCAGCATGTATAGTGATACCTTTACACGATGCAGGCCTTGTACAATCATACAGGGGAATTAATCGCCTACCAATACCAGCATATGCTGTTACATCCCGTTAATTTAACCGTATTGGGACTGGTGATCGGAGATTGTGTTTTTGGCAGCCAGGCCCGGGTACTGGGCAAGGTATTTCAGCGGAAAGTATATAATATGTCGGGCGAGGTACTGGCACGCCGCGAAGAAAAGCCGTTGCTGCTTCCCGAAAAATTTGATATCAAGAGCAGTATAACGCAGGCCTGGCGGATACTGATGAAAATACGTGATCATGCCTGCCCCTGGGTAGACACCAAAGAAAAATGGTCGCAGGCTTCATTGGATGAGCTGTTGTATATAGATTGATCTCCCGTATTTTCTCCCACTACACTATTTGTTTCACTCGTTGCGCTGATCATGGTGCAGTAAGGAAAGTGATCGTTTATTTATCCAGCAGGTACATCCCGTTTTTAATGGCATAGACCACGATGCCGGTGGAGGAGCGCACATTCATTTTCCGGAGTATCCTTGCACGGTTGTTATCTACTGTTCTTACGCTCATAAAGAGTATCTCGGCAATTTCACGGCTTTCTTTTTCTTCGCAGATAAGCTGTATGATCCTGCGTTCTGTATCTGAGAATACTCTTTTCTTTAGCGGCATCTGCAGGTTGAAATTGCTTTTTCCCAGCAAACGCGCCAGCTTTCCGCTGGTATTGCGGCAATAATAATTCTGGCCGGAGCAGATGCTGTCGAGCGCGGTAAACAATTCCCTTTTGGCCATGTTCTTGGTGATATAACCCCTGGCACCGGCTTCCAGCGCTTCAATGATGGAGAAATCATTTTCATAGTTGGTAAGTACCAGGCATGGCAGCTGCGGGTTTTCCTTCAGCACGGTACGTATGGCCTGTGTGCCGCTCATAAGGGGCATATTCAGGTCGGTAAGTACAATATGGGGTTTGAAGCGGGCAGCTTTTGCCACCAGCTCTTCACCGTTGGAGGCTTCCTCCACGATCTCGTAAACTTCATTGCCGGCAAAGAAACCCCGCAGGCCATCAAGGTACAGATCGTGGTCGTCAGCCACCAGCACTTTTATTTTGTAAAAAATCTCCATCCCGTTTAGTTAAGGAAATAAGCGGAACCGTGATCTCATACCTGGTGCCTCCGCCATGGGGTTGGCATAGCACCCATCGTGCATTCAGCAGTTCCATCCTGGTACGTATATTATGCAGGCCGCTGCCGGATGACATACGCAATGTACCGGCGGCAAAACCATGTCCGTTATCTTCCACCACGATCATCAGCTGCTTATCCTGCTGTGCAAGTGTAAGTGCGCAGCGGGTAGCATGTGCATGCCTGATGGTATTGTTCAGCATCTCTTTCACCACGCGATACAGGTGTACTGTCCTCGATGGATCTGCACCGCTATGATCGGCATTGCCATGGAAGGATAAGGGTATCTGTGCTCCATGACACATATCTTCTGCCATCTCTTTCAGCGCCATCGTTAAGCCATGTGTTTCC
>DASVLZ010000380.1:0-4383 GCA_036384615.1 Sediminibacterium sp. | reverse complement strand
ATGACCAGACCTCTCGTTTCAACACAACCCTGTATGCAACGGTACATATCCTGAAAGGGTTGAGTTTTGAAAGCCGGTACAACTACCAGATCAGGCAGAACGAATACAACTCGCATACAAATGCAGGACCGAGTGAAAGATGGAATTTTGCCACCAATGAGCAGAAAACATTTTTACCCAACCTGGCCAACCTTACCAGCTACTATAGCTTCGACAAAAACAGGCAGATCACTTTTGATGAAGTGCTCCGTTACTCGGTTACCCTCGCAAGGGATCATGATATCAGCGCTTTCGTGGGGTATAACCAGGTGTATTATAACTACTATAATTTCGATGCCACCAAAACAGGCCTGATCGATTACGGCATTACCGTGCCCAGCTCAGCCCTGGTGCCCACAGCCATTTCAGGTACGGAATATGATTATGCGATACGCTCTTATTTTGGCCGCGTCAACTATGCATACAAGGGCAAATACCTGCTGGAAGGAAACCTCCGCTATGATGGCGCTTCCCGTTTTTCTCCTGAAACACGCTGGGGTCTTTTCCCCTCTGTGTCTGCAGGATGGAGGCTTTCTGAAGAAAAATTCATGCAGGGCGCACATAACTGGCTCAACAGCCTGAAGCTGCGTGCATCATGGGGAAAGCTGGGTAATAATGCCAGCGGAAACTATGACTGGCAGGCAACTTATTCCAGCCGCCTGTATTCTTTCAACAATGTGCAGGCTTCAGGCCTGGCCGTGGGCAGCTATGCAAACCCCGGTCTGCAATGGGAAACCACTACCAATACAGAAGCAGGGATCGAAGCAGGCTTCCTGAGGAACCGCCTGATTGTTGAGGCAAATATCTACCGCAGGTTAACGGATGGTATCCTTACTACCACACCTATTCCTCTCACTGCCGGTATTGCTTCTGCACCGGTAGTAAATGCTGCACAGGTAGTGAATAAAGGTATCGAGCTATCACTCGGCTACAGGGACAGGAAAGGTGATTTCAGCTACAGTATCAGCGGCAATATTTCTTTCAATACCAACGAAGTGGTGAAGTACAAAGGGCAGCTGACAGAAGGATGGACAAAAGATGCTTCCGGCAACCCCATATACCAGTCAAACCTCGGCGCCGTTTCTTCCGGCGATGTGAACAGGATAGTGGAAGGACATAAGATCAACGAATACTATCTCTACAAAGTATACACCGGCACAGGCAACAGGTTCAACTCCGATGGAAGCGTTAATATCAATGGCGGTCCCAAAGACGGTATGATCCGCACACCGGATGATATCAGCTGGGCACAAGCCATGCTGGCCGCAGGCTATAAACTGCGCCCTGCCAATGCCGTGCGCAATAACGCCATCTGGTATGGCGACCTGATCTATGCCGATCTGAATGGTGATGGCGACTATGGCAATTCATACGACCGTTATTTTACCGGCACATCATCCCTCCCGAAATATATTTTCGGGTTGAGTGCCAACCTTGCCTGGAAACAGTTGGATCTGTCGATGATATGGGCAGGCGCTGCAGGCTTCCAGTATTACTGGAATGCGGATAACTACAACAACTCGTATGTAACCAACGGGTATGCATTCTCCAACCTGTATGTGAATGATCATTATTACTATGATCCTGCTAACCCGAATGATCCGCGAACCAATACAACGGCAAAGAACACACGTCTTAAGGCAAATGATCCCCAGAACAGGGCAGTAGCCAGCAACCATTGGCTGTATGATGCCACATGGGTGAAACTGAAAAACCTCCAGATAGGTTATACGCTTCCCGAAGCCTGGGCGAAAAGGCTGATGCTCCAGAGAGCAAGGATTTATTTCTCAGGTGAGAACCTGCTGCTGATTACACAATTCCCCGGGCTCGATCCGGAAATCGGAAGCGGTGTAGGATATCCTACCATGAGGCAATTTTCATTTGGTGTAAACCTTACTTTCTAAAACAACAAAACGAATTGATATGAAAAAAATTCTGTTCATAAATGGTATACTGGTCATACTGCTGGCCGGTTGCAAAAAAGACCTGCTGGATACGGCGCCATATGGCCAGCTGGCTACAGAAAATATGTGGACCTCGGATAATCTCACCGATCTTGGCGTAACCGGCATTTACAATGCATTGCGCCTGGGCCAGACACTGAGCGGCGCTTCGGGACTTGAAATTTACCAGTACGACAGGTTCGGCTTTACCGGTCAAACCCGTGATGCGGAATCCATGCTGCAGGGAACGATCACTCCATCCAACGGGCTTTTCAGCAATAACTGGAGAAACTTTTATGAAGGCGTGATCAGGGCGAATGATGCTATTGCCAATATTCCCCTGAAATCACCTTCTACCGCCAGCAAAAAAGCAAGGCTGATCGCAGAAGCAAAATTCCTGAGGGCCTATTTCTATTTCCGCCTCAACCAGGTCTGGAAAGGCGTGCCGATCTATCTTGAGCCTGTAAGGTATGATGCGTTTGATAAGGCACGTTCTACAGAACAGGAAGTATGGCAGCAGGTGATCAAGGACCTTACCGATGCGATCAATGAACCCGAGCTTCCCGCCAAGTATGCAAAAAGCAATGGCGGATATGGAAGGGCCACCAAGGGCGCTGCGTATGCGCTCAGGGGAAAAGTGTATATGTATACCAAAGAGTGGGGCAAGGCTGCAGCCGATTTTCAGCAGGTAAAGAGCCTCGGTTATTCCCTGTTCGGCAGCTATACGCAACTTTTCAAGGAAGTGAATGAGCAGTGCGATGAGATGATCTTCTCTATACAGAATACCGGTGTAAGCGGGCTGGGCTCCACTACCGAATGGTATTGCGGTACACGTTCTTCATTCGGTTCCTGCTGGAATACCTACCTGGTATCTCCCAACCTGGTAGACCTGTATGAGAATGCCGATGGCAGCAAGTTTGACTGGAACAGCATTCTCCCAGGTTACAGCAGTATGACACCCACGGCAAGACAGGTGTATTTCCTTCGTGATAATATGACGGCGGCAGAGATCAATGCTGCGCAGGCCCGCGGTGCAGATATGAGCAAGTACCTGCCGGTGGGTAATGAAGCCCGTATTAAAGTGGCTTACCAGAACAGGGATCCGCGCCTCGCTGCTAATGTGATCACTCCCTATGCAAATTATAATGGGGTATTGGGCGGAGCCAACCAGACAGTGATGAGCAGGTTTCCTTACCGCACCGAAAATGCGCCTTCTTATGACCTGCGTACAGATACCCAGACGTTCTTTTATTATCTTTATCGCAAGTTCGTAGCCGAGGGCAATACAGAGTTTCTCGACAGGGGCTTTGGCCCGATAGATATTCCCCTGATCAGGTATGCCGATGTGTTGCTGATGTGGGCGGAAGCATTGAATGAGCAGGGAGATGTGCCGGGAGCGATTGCAAAAGTAAACGAGGTAAGGGCAAGGGCAGCCATGCCGGCATTGCAGCAGGCAGATAATTCAAAAGGTACTTTTGTATCGGGACAAACAGAAATGAGGAACAGGATACGTAATGAACGCAGGGTGGAATTCCCCAATGAAGGGATCAACTATTTTGATGAAATGCGCTGGGGTACATGGAAGGAAACCGTGTTCAAGGCAGGAAATGGTATCCAGCAGATATGGGGTCAGAATACATCACCTTATACATGGATGGGCGATTTCCTGTATGCATGGCCGATACCGCAGGCAGAGATAGAGCGGAATCCGAAGCTTACACAGAACCCGGGATGGCCCAACTGATTTTGTTATCAGCGAAAGTGAATAGTGATTTTATATAAGCAGAACAAGCACCTGTCTTTCCAGACGGGTGCTTTGGTATTCCTGTTGTAAACAAAACCTGATGGATATTTCATTCTGCAGGCGACCGAATCATACCAAACCCATTCTTATGAAAGCAGGTACTTTGTTGCTGGCAGCGTTTGTATTTTCAGTGATTGCCCGGGCTGGAGAGCCCCGTAATTTTCTCCAGGCAAAAGCAGCCGGGGGAAACCTGAAAGCAAGCCTGTTGTCTAAATCTTCATGGATCAAATACCCGGCCTATCATGACCGTGCAGCCTGGGCTGCTTTCACCGGCCCGTTACAACAAAAGCTGGTTGCCGGGGGCGAAAAATACCTGAACTACGAATGGAAAGTGGTAAAGGCAAGTGATTACATGGAATACGAGCGCAGCGGAAGCCGCGTGGCCATGGAGAATCCGTTTGGTGCCAATAACACGGCATTGAGCAGGCTGGTATTTGCAGAACTGGCAGAAGGCAAGGGACGTTTTATGGACCAGATCATCAACGGTGTATGGCATGATTGCGAGATGACTTCCTGGGCGCTCTCCGCGCACCTGGGTGTACAGAAAAGCAAACGGTCATTGCCGGATGATACAGAACAGATCATCGATCTCACATC
>DASVLZ010000379.1:0-4298 GCA_036384615.1 Sediminibacterium sp. | reverse complement strand
TTTCGGGGAGCCAGACATCATCCTGGTCACTGAAAGCAATAAAATCGCCTTTTGCCTGCCGTACTGCAAAATCAAAATTGCCCACGGCACCCAGGTTCGTTTCCTGCAAAAAGATCCGGAACCTGGTATCATTCCGGTAAGATGCCAGTATTGCCCTGGTGCCGTCTGCAGACGCATCATCCGATACAATGATCTCAAGGTTGGTCCAGTTTTGCCGGAGCAAAGAATCCACCTGCGCCTGTAAAAAGCGTTCACCGTTGTATGTGCAGAGTACGATGGAAATCAGGGGTTCTATACAACTCTATTATAAACGTCAATATAAGCTTCCGCCGTGTTATGCCAGCTGAACCTGGCAGCCTGCTCTTTGATCTTTCCAACAGGCCTGGTTGCCTCGTAATCTTCCATCCCCCTGCTGAATACTTCGCGCATGGCTTCCGGTGAAAAATCATGGAAATAATACGCCGCATCACCGCCCACTTCGGGCAGGCTGGTACGGTCTGAACTGAATACGGGTTTGCCATGGTACATGGCTTCAATCACCGGCAACCCGAAGCCTTCTGCATACGAAGGAAAAAGGAATGCTTCGCAATGGCGGTAGTACCAGTCCTTCTCCTGCTCGCTGGCAGGCCCGGTCAGTTTTACCCTGTCACCCACCCCATATTTTTTTGCCGCCTCCTCCACTTCTTTTCCATACCCGAACTCGTTCAGTCCTGCGATCACCAGTTCATAATCATTACCCACCAGCAGGGGGGGAAGCACATGAAAATTTTTCCGCGGCTGAACCAGCCCTATGGTAAACAGGAAAGGTTTGGAAGGACGGTATTTGGGAGAATCAAATCCGGGAAATGTATTCACGGTACAGCCCAGTGGAATTGCCTGTGTGGGCTTTCCGCGCAGGTCGAGATGCTTATGCGCTTCATCAATGGCGAATTGTGAAATACCCGTGATATAATCGGCCCTGTCTATGCGGCGTTGTGTTTCTTTCAGCAAACGCGCATTCCGTTTTACATTCGCGGCATCTTCTATCAGGTAGCTGAAATCATACAGGGTATACACTACTTTGGTACGCCTGTTAAAAGGGCGGTACCAGGATAGCTGGGTGGTGATATGCCAGAGATCGTACCTGCCGGTACCAAAGCGGTAGAACTTATCTACCGAGTGGTGTTCCGTATATTTTACCCGGTCGCCAAACAATCCGAAATCTTTCCGGGGCAGGTAATAATACAGTTCCAGCTCCTGCTGCGGTATCTCTGTAAGCGCTTTGCCAAGGTTCATGGTAACACTGTACAAACCGTTGAACGGGTTATACTTAAGCCGGTGCATATCTACCAGGACCTTTTTCATACGTTGCGGCGTAAAAATAAGCATGTGAACAGATAAATACCCCCCGGCCCGGAAACTTTGTCAGATTTCAAAAAATTGTACGAAAATTGACGGAGTGACGGGTCATAGTCCATAGTCCATAGTCCATAGTCAATAGTCCATGGTAAATGGTAATGGTGCAAAACGGTCGCTCGCTTACTATGGACTATGGACCATGGACTATCGACTATGGACTATCGACTATGGACCATGGACTATCAACCATCAACCCACAGCCTTACATGAAACTACTCCTTCAATACCTCAAACCCTATAAAGGGCTTATTGCGCTCGCTTTGCTGCTGGCAGCCATCAACCAGGTCTTTTCACTTTTTGATCCGCTGATCTTTGGTAAGATACTGGATAATTATGCCACGCACCCGTTTACCGAAGACAAGGCCGGGCTTATTCCCAGGTCGGGGAACGATTTTACGGCAGGGGTGATCAAACTATTGCTGCTGCTCGTAGGCACCGCCATGGTAAGCCGTATAGCCAAGGCATTCCAGGATTATGTGGTGAATGTGATCGTACAGAAATTCGGCGCCAAAATATTTACCGATGGCCTGCAGCATTCCATGCGCCTGCCCTACCAGGAATTTGAAGACCAGCGCAGCGGCGAAACCCTCTCCATCCTCACAAAAGTGAGGGCCGATACAGAAAAGTTCATCGGCTATTTTATTAATGTATTGTTCGTAATACTGGTAGGACTTGTTTTCGTATGCGTATATGCCATGCAGAAACACTGGAGCATTGTGCCTACCTATATGGGCGGCGCGCTGGTGATCGGTATCGTTACCAACCTGCTCAGCAAGAAGATCAAGGTAATACAGAAAAAGATCGTAAAAGAAACCACTTCACTGGCGGGGTCCACCACGGAAAGCCTGCGCAATATAGAGCTGGTAAAAAGCCTGGGGCTTACCGACCAGGAAGTGAAAAGGCTCAACAGCAACACCTACAAGATACTGGACCTGGAACTGCGTAAAGTAAAAAGCATACGGGCACTGAGTTTTATACAGGGCACTATGGTCAACTTTCTCAGGCAGCTGGTTTCATTCATATTGTTATGGCTCATCTTCCGCAATGTGCTTACTGTGGGTGAACTGATCACGTTACAGTTTTACAGCTTCTTCATTTTTGGTCCCCTGCAGGAGATCGGCAGTATCATTATGAGCTACCGCGAGGCGGAAGCTTCTATCGCCAATTTCCACCACCTGATGGAGAAAAAAGTAGAGCCCACGCCGCCGCATCCGCGGTCTGTAGGCCCTATTGCCGAGCTGGAATTCAGCGATGTGGCATTCAAACATACCACAGCCCAGTTCAAGGCGCTGGATGGTATCAGTTTCGATGTAAGAAAAGGGGAAACGGTTGCTTTTGTGGGCCCGAGCGGCGCCGGCAAAAGTACCCTTGTAAAATTGCTCGTAGGCCTGTACCGGCCGCAGCAGGGAAGTATCCTGTACAATGGCATCAAAGGCAGCGATATCAGCTTTGATGAACTGCGCAACCAGATAGGATTTGTAACGCAGGATACACAATTGTTTGCGGGCACCATACGCGAAAACCTGAGTTTCGTGCATCCCGAAGCCACCGAAGAAGAGATTATAGAAGCCCTCACCAAAGCCAGCTGTACCAACCTGCTCAGCAGGGCTGAAAAAGGTATTGATACGATGATCGGAGAAGGCGGACTGAAGCTGAGCGGCGGCGAAAAACAACGGCTCTCCATTGCCAGGGCGCTGCTGCGCCACCCGCGCCTGCTGATATTCGATGAAGCCACTTCTGCGCTCGACAGCATTACCGAAGAAGAGATCACCAATACCATACGCAATATTTCACAGGAGAGGGAACAGATCACCGTAATGATCGCACACAGGCTGAGCACGATCATGCATGCCGACAGAATATATGTACTGGAAAAAGGGCAGGTAGTGGAAACCGGGAACCATTATGATCTACTTGCAGAAAAAGGACTCTATTACGCTATGTGGCGGCAACAGATCGGTGAAAGGAAGATGCTGGCAGCCAGTTAATAAGTTGATCACTGCTCTTTTAACTCATCAACGAACTATAATGAAACTTTTACTCATATCCGCATTATCCCTCGGTGTACTCACAACTTCGGCACAAGACCATAAGCCATTATTTAAGAATGACCAGAAACTGCTGCCCGTGCTCTGGCAGCAGCATGCGGCAGAATACCGGGCGCTATGTTACCAGGCATTTAATATTGCCACTGAAAGGCTGATGCAGGTAAAAAAGAAACGCAGGCAGCAGCTGGCCATTGTTACAGATATTGATGAAACACTGGTTGATAACAGCTACAGCGAAGCACAGCTGCTGAAAGAAGGCAAGTCCTATTCGCCGGCCGACTGGAAACGATGGACAGACCTTTCCGCAGCCACGGAAGTGCCCGGCGCCGGTGATTTTCTGCGTTTGGCCAAAAGCAGGGGCATCAGTATTTTTTATGTGAGTAACCGCGATACTTCTGAAATAGAAAGCACTATACGCAACCTGCAGAAACTGCAGTTCCCAGATGCAGACAGGGAGCACATGTTGTTTATGCAGGGTGTGGTTTCTTCCAAAGAATCACGCCGTGAAGCGGTGATGCAGACACATAAGATCATTATGCTCCTCGGCGATAACCTCAACGATTTTACAAAGGCATTTGAAAAGGGCAGCATACAGCAGCGTTTCCAGGAAACAGACAATGCCCGCACCGAATGGGGCAAACGGTTTATTGTACTTCCCAACGCCACCTATGGCGAATGGGAAAGCGCCCTCACCGGCTATCGCCGCGGCCTTACTATCTCACAGAAAGATTCTGTGTATTACCGGCTTTTGAAAGGGTTTTAGGATTTTGAAATTTTGGAATTGGGAAATTTTGGACAATCTGCTCTTCGGATATAACCCCAGCTTTTAAGCCGAGGAAGGAAATGAGGTAT
>DASVLZ010000378.1:0-2506 GCA_036384615.1 Sediminibacterium sp. | reverse complement strand
CATGTGATTTCAGCACGGGGAATTGCTGGATGAGGCTGGTAAGGTAATACAGGATGTCTTCCGGGGTTGTATAATGGATACTCCTGATCAGCTGCAGTTGCCCTTCCCTGATCAGCAATAGCACGCACATATTCCTGTACGCCTGCATATGCACGAGATAACCCGGTAACTGCGGCCTCGTAAGCAGGTCGTCCAGTATGCCGGTATATACATGCCTGGGTTTATATAGCACGTATTGCCTGCCCAGCAGATCGTGCAGTTCCTTATCGATATGATAGGCTGTTACCTGTCCTTTTTTTACCAGCACATCATGTTTTACATCCTGGTGGTACCGCTCACCGAATACGAGTGCGAGGTAGTCTTCTGCCGCCACTGTATCAAATTTTTTTACCGGTATTACCAGTGCTTCTTCCGAGCCGTAATAACAAACGACTTCGTTATAGGTTTTGCCCATGATATCTGAAGCAGCAGCCAGTTCCCTGAATATGGTTTCCCATTCCCCTTCTGTCTCGAACCATTCGAGGGCGCAGGGAGCGTTTTCATGTACCGATACGCAGGTGATCTCTCCCGGGCCTATTTCCAGCACCAGCCTGGTGTTGCCTGTAGGGGCAACGGATGCATCGCTGTAATAACCGGTTATTTTCTTCGTCATGGGGATATTTACCCTGCAATGATAAAAAAGATTATTGGTTTACGGGGCGAATATGAACCATTAGCTTTGCGTTCCGCATGACTACTGCTTCAAATGAAATCAACCTCAGGGTATCGGTAAGCAACAGGCAGATACTGTCGATAGCCCTTCCGATCACGGCCGCGATCATCGTGCCGCAGATCAATTTCATCATCAACAATATTTTCCTGGGCGGACTGGGTCAGAAATCACTGGCGCTGGCGGGTATTACAGGTGTGTATTACCTCGTATTTGCGGTGGCCGGGCATGGGCTCAACAATGGTTTGCAGGCGCTGATCTCGCGGCGGGCAGGTGAAAACCGTATTGATGATATCGGGAGCCTTTTTGCGCAGGGCATACGCATTGCCCTTGTATTTTCCATTGCAGGTATCCTTCTCACCTGGTTTATTGCACCTTATGTGTTGTCGTGGTCGCTGCGTGATGCGGAGAGTGTGCGTGTCTGTGTACGCTTTCTCAATATCCGCATATTGGGATTGCCATTCCTGTATGTTTACCAGATGCGGAATGCCCTGCTGGTAGGCACCAACCAGAGCAAATACCTGATCATAGGCACGGCCACGGAAGGTATTGTGAACATATGCTTCGATTATATGCTGATCTATGGCAAATGGGGCATGCCTGCTTTAGGTTTTGATGGCGCCGCATATGCTTCCATCATAGCCGAGTTCTGCGGCCTGGTATCCATTTACTGGGTGATCCGGTATTTCGGGATCACGAAACAGCTACAGCTATTCCATAACTGGAAATACCATGCAGGCAATGTGCGGCTGATACTGCTGCAATCTTACCCGCTTATATTACAGCATGTGATCAGCGTAGGAAGCTGGGAATTTTTTTATATACTGATCGAGCATCATGGAGAAAGAGACCTGGCCATTTCCAATGCCATGCGAAATATTTTCGGCTTCTTCGGTTGCTTTACCTGGGCATTTGCCGCAACGGCCAATACCATGGTGAGCAACGTGATCGGCCAGAACCGGCATACGGAAGTAAAGAAACTCATCTACCGCATCATGTACTGGAGCATGGGATTTGCGCTGATCGTTTTCCTGTTCCTGAATTTTTTTCCGCATGTATTCCTTTCCATCTATGGCCAGGGCGAAAGCTTTATACAGGCAGCCATACCGGTAACCCGGGTGGTATCATCTGCACTGGTGCTGATGTCTGTATCAGTGGTATGGATGAATGCCGTTACCGGCACAGGCAATTCCCGGATCAACCTGTTTTCCGAAATAGCGGCTATCATTCTTTACTGCAGCTATGTATATACCGTGCTGGAAGTGCTCAATATGCCCATTACCTGGGGCTGGGCCAGTGAATGGATCTACTGGATGACAATACTGGTACCCTCCTTCTTCTACATTAGTTCCAACAGGTGGAAGGGTGGGAATATCGAACAGATGAACAAGGAATAATGAATGCAGAAAGAAGTATAAAGTCCGATCTGTATCCGATGCCTGTTCATGTGTTCGATGTTCATTTGGCTGTTTGTTAACGAACAGCGGTATGGATTTTGATTTTTGAATGGAAACAAAAAACATGTTTATGAGAAAGTATGTACTCTTCTTTGCCCTGGCATTCGCCAGCGTTACTGTCAATGCACAATTCAATACAGGTCAGAAAATGATCAGCGGCAGGTTATCTGTCAACAGCAGCACTACAACCATACCTTCTTCGAGCGGCAAGCAGCAAAACTGGGGTGTTGGTATTTCCCCTTCCTATGCCTGGTTCCGGTCTGCAAAATCTTTTGATGAAGTGGGTATCGGTTATGCGTACGGGCATTCCAAAGACGAAGCTTCCTCTTCTGTATTTTCT